>NZ_MJXM01000081.1:0-18247 GCF_001762775.1 Campylobacter sp. BCW_6464
TCTCCTTACAAAGCTTTAGCAATAAGAGAAAGTCAAAGAAAAGCTCAGGCTATTAGTGTAGCCCAGCAAGAATGCTTAAAAATTATGCGTGAATGTGAAGGTTTTGTGCCTGTTTCACCCATACTACAATTTAGTTATTTGGATGAAAACAAGCACAGAGACAAAGCTTTACAAATGGGATTAGAGCTTTTAAAAGCGTGTGATTATATTTATCTTAGCAAACACAAAGATGCAAAATATTCACAAGGTATGCAAGAAGAATTAGCATTAGCTAAAAAGCTTGGCATTAAAGAGCTAGTTTTGGAGTTGCCTCTTTGACTTCGCAATGTGGCAAAGCCACCTTTTGCGATAAAGAGCTACACTCCCTTAACCCACCTGAAGGCTCCGCGACACTGCGTGAAAAAAAAGGTTTAAGGATAGTTAAGAAAAGAGCTAAACACGCAGTGCTTTTAAGATATGGCGTAGTTCTTTGGGATTATCAAATTAAAAAATATAAATTAAAGGAGATTTAAATGCAAATAAATAATTTAGAAGATGTAAATCTTGCACTTAAAAAAGTGGCAGAACTTAGTGTAAAAATAGAAAAGATTAATGGAGAAGTAACTTTAGCTTGCAATGAGATTAAAGAAGCTCGTGCAGGAGAGATTAAGGTTTTAAGTGATGAGCTTAAATACATAGAGCAATGCATTACAACCTTTTGCGAGAATAACAAGCACGAGTTTGCAGAAAAAAGAAGCAAAGAATTCACCTTTGGTAAGATTGGTTACCGCTTAAGCAAAAGCGTTTCTTTACCACGCGTAAAAGAAAAATTTGACAATTTAATCAAAGCTTTAAAAAGCTATGGACTTAATGATTGCATTACTTATAAAGAAGAACTTAATAAAGATGCCATTGCAGAGCTTGAAGATAGCACCTTAGTAAAATTAGGACTTAAAAGGGTTGTAAAAGATAATTTTAGAATAGAGCCAAAGATTGAAAGCTTGGAGATTGAAAAATGAGAGAGCTTTCCTTAGCGGCTTTTAAACTTTTAAATAGTGTTTTTAAAACAAAAACCGCTCATTTTAATGGTTTTTTAGAACTTGATTTTAAAAATAAGCCTAAGCTAAAAAAGCAAAGCTTTAAAAGAAAAAAGAAAATGACTTCAAAGCAAAAAATCAGACTTAAAAGAATTTAACAAGTCCGCTAAGGCGGATTTGATTAAGTTTTTAAAACTTAATTTAAAACAAAAGGATTAAAAAATGTATGTAAATGCAAAAATTGATGTGACTGATTTAGAATATGTCAGCCTCTATGAAATCATGGAGCTTTTTTATAACTTAGGCAATGATGAGCAAGAAGAGTTCTTTAGGAGGGTTAGCAGAACTTACCCTGAAAAAACGATAAAAGCTTTATTTTTTAAATTAGATAACGATGAAGCTAAAGAGCTTTTAAATGAACTTAATGAAACGATTAAAAGTGATAAAGAGTGGCAAGAAATGGCAAAAAGCATAAATGGAGATGAGAGATGAAGTTAAGAGATTTTGATTTTAGGATTTGGAGTGAATTAGAGAATGGCTATGTGGGATATCCAGCTTTAGCTAAGTTAAACTCCGTTTTACCCGCCAAAGTTCACTATGTAGATAAGCTTGTTCCTTGTATTAAATTTGATGAAAGAGATGATAATAAAGAAATGGAACTTTGGACTGGTTTATATGATGAACATGGAAAGAAGATTTATGAAAATGATATTTTAAAATTTAGTTTTAGTTTTTATGATGGAACCCGAACCCAAGAAGTAATAGCTTATGCTAATGCTATTACTTACAATGGGTTGTTTTTCACTTCTAAACATAATGGTTTCTTTCCAAGAATTGATGATTATTCATATGAACAATTAGAAGAAAATTTCACTTTTAGTATGGAAATCATTGGAAATATCCATGAAAATCCTGAACTTTTGAAATGTTAAAAAATATTAAAAATTTTAACATAAAAATGAAATATGTTAAAAAAGCCAAAAAATTTAACAAAGTCCATTGATTTAATGGGCTTGATTAAGTTTTAGCAAGGAAAAAAGATGAATTTGGATTTTTTAAATGAGTTTAAGTTAAAAAATAAAGATTTAAACGAGAAATTAGAGTTTTTAATCCCTGATTTTTTAGTTAAAAAAGCAATAACCATTATTTACGCAAATGGTGGAAGTGGAAAAAGTTATTTAAGTGCCGCCATTTCTAAAACACTTTGCAAAGATACAAGGGTTAAAAGCATCGTTTATGTTGACATGGATAATCCTTTAAATGTTTTAAATGAAAGAGGTTTTGGTGAACTTATTTTAAATGAAAGCAAATTCACTTATATTCACAGATCAAGCTTAAAAACTTCAGCTTATGAGCTTTTAGAAATGATTGAAGGCAAAGGCGTAGCAGGAAGCTATGAAGGGGTTTTATTTGTACTTGATTCTTTACGCAATTTTGCAGATATTGATAATGATACTAAAATGATGTCTTTAATGTCTTTACTCATGAATTTAAGAGAATGTGGGGCAACCATTATGGCTTTACACCATTCTACAAAAGATGGCAGAGCCTTTAAAGGTTCAAATCATATTAGAAACTCAAGCGATTGCATGTATTTTTTACAAAAAGTAGCTAATTTAGAGCAAGGTTTTGAAGTATTGCTTAGTGTGCAAAAAGAAAGAGCAGGAATTAAAGACCAAGCCTTTTTTATCAATACAAAAACCCTAAATATTAAAAACACCGACTTACAAAACGCTAAAATCAGCAATAAAGAAGAAGCTTTTATAGAAAAAGTTTTAAAGCTTTTAGAAGAAAAAAGCCTAAGCACAAGCGAGATTTTATCAGCCCTTGATGTAAGCAGAAGTGATAATTTTTCAAGGAATACTTTAGAGAAATTTAAAGGTGTTTTTTGGGAAAGTGAGCTTGGCGGGGAAAATGGTCGCACTTTTGTTTGGAAAAGTTTAAAAGCTGACAATAAAGACAGCAACGACAAAGAATTAAGCTTATTTGGGGATGAGTTATGAAATTTAACCCTCCAAGTAAAGAAGATTTAATTAAAGCCATTGATGAGTTTAATACTAAAAACTCTTGCTCTATCCCCTATTTTATAGCAGAAAGCTTTATAAATTATTATAAGCAAGATGATGGAAGGTGGCTCATGGCTAATAAAAAGCCTTTAAAATGCTGGAAAAGAGCACTTAATTCAACTTGGCTTCCAAAGTTAGCAAACAAATATAAAAACAAAGATAAACAAAAAGCTTTAGCTTCTTGGCTAGAAGAGGAGTTTTAATGGATAATGCAAAAGAGGCACTAAAAGAGCTTTTTGGTATTAGTGAAGTTCAAGCAGTGGTTATAGAAAAACTTTATTTTAAAGCCAAAACACCAAAAGATATATTAGGCTTTAAAAAATACTATGATTTAACCATGTTAAAAAAGCAATTTGTTGGTACAAGCTATGAAAAACTTTCTCTTGTGTGCGCCTTTGCAGAGCTTGATTTAAACTTAAGGTACAAAAATATAGAGTCTTTTTTAGAATGGCTTTTCATTTCATTTTCAAATCGTTTTATTTTTCAAACAAAAAAAGGAGATTTCTCATATTCTTTTGTACTTAGATATTATGATGGTAACATTGTTTATGATGAGTTAGGAAAGCCTGTTTTAAAGCATGTTGATTGTGGAGATAATCTTTATTTTATTAATGCTAATAAAGAGCTTTGTGATGAGCAAAGAAAACCACTGAATGTAGGAGAGTTTTATAATAAGCTAGTTGAATATATGTTTAAAAACCAAGATAAAATCATTTTTGATAATAAAATTGAAATAAGTCCTGTTATTAAAACTCAAATTCCTAGCCAAACTAAAATAAATAAAGATTACGAGCAAAACTATTTAGAATACAAAAAAAATCAAGATAAGCTTTATAATGCAAATATTGATAAATTTACTTCAAAACTAGAGCAAATTTTAAAGGCTAAAAAATGAATACTCAAAACACTTTAAAAAAGCACTTAATTAAAATCATTCATACTTTAAGAAAAGATGCTAATTTAAGCGATGATGAAAGCTATCGCTGGGTTTTAAATCAAAGATATGGCAAAGCTTCAAGTAAGGATTTGAGCATAGATGAACTAAGGGACTTTGCTATAACTTTGGGCTATGATGAAAAGTTTTTAAAAAAGCAAAATACCAAAAAAGCAAGGTATTTTAAAAAAGAAAACACTAAAAGCGGAAGGGCTACAAAAAAGCAACTTAATATGATACAAGCCATTTGGAGTAAAAATGCTAAAAATCCTACTCAGTGGGCTTTAAGAGAGTTTATTAATAATATTATTAAAAAACGACCTTTGCATCTTTGGTATTTAAGCGTTGAAGATGCTAATAAAGTTATCCTAGGGCTAAAAAATTTAGAAAACAACAGCACACATTAAGCCAAACGAAGCTAATGTTGTCTCATCAAAACAAAAGGAGATTAAAATGATTTTAGAAATACATTCTTACGATGCAGAGTTTTTTTAACCTTAGGCATAGAAAAACACTCACAAATTGCCTTTGCCGCAAAAAGAACAAGCCTTGAAATAATGCATAATGGAATCACTCATCAGATTAAAACTGATAAAGATTTTGGGATTTTACTTAATGTGATTTGCGTAATTAGAGAAAGAATTGATGAGAGTTTTGATGAAAAAGATAAAAGCTTGGTTATTGATATAGATGAAATTGTGGCTAAAGTTTGCAAAGAATTAGAGTAATGCTCTAATTCTTTTTTCTTTCTCATCCATAGGGTATTGTTTATCCCAAGCCTCCATAAGCTTTCTTTCTTGATCTGACAATTTAATATTATAGGTCTTACTCATATATAAATAGCTTCTTGCAATCCAGCCTTTAGAATAATTTGCAGGATAAAATCTTTTTGCTTTAAAATCAGTATAAACCTTACAATTTCCATATTGAGTATATTTTAAATTAGTAGGAGCCTCAGCATATCTAAAATTGCTTCTATCCCCATTTATCTCTCCTATGGCTGGGACTAGGTTTTGTTTATCGGCTTCCATTTTTGCAAAAGTTGGATCATTTTTACAAGCTTTTCTGCCACCTTCTTTCCAGCAAGGTAAATGCTTTCCAAAGTTTTGGGCGGGCATAATATGCTCCCATTCTATGCGTTTGATTCTTTGGTTAATTTTTCCTTTTTTGGTGTATTCGTTTCTAGGAGCATATAAATCACTTTTAATCACTTCAAAACTAATATATTTTCCTTTTTTATTAACCTTAAAAGGTGCTTGACAATAAAAATCATACCAGTAAGAGCTCCCTAGATCATTATAAAATTTTACTAATTCTTTTTTGCTTTCTTCAAAACTTTTAGCATTTAATAAGCTTAAAGCAAGTATTAAAACGCTTATTATTTTTTTCATTTATTCTCCTTTTTATTTTTTAAAATTATACCCTACTAAATAAAATTTAGCTTTTTTGCTATAATTTGCAAAAACACTCAAATAGGACTAGCATTGCTTAGCAATAACGAATACTTTGAATATTTTATTGATTTTGTGAAAAATAACGACAAACGAGAAATCTTAAAAGAATTTGGCGGTGCAAATATTTATATACCAAGCTACAAAACCCTACTTAGAGATGAAGAATTAAAACAGGATTTTAAAACGCTTATAAAACAAGGTTTAACCACTAAAAATGCAAGTGTGGAATGTGCTAAAAAATACGATTTAAGTTTAAATGCGGTGTATTTAATCACTAAAGAATTGAGAGAGAATTTAGAACCAAGTTTGTTTTAGTTTTTCTTTGGTTTTTGAAAAAATTTCAATTAAATTTGATATTTTTATTGCAAAAATTTAATTTAATTATGATATTATTAAATTTTAAAAACCTTTTAATTTGTCAAGGTTTTATATCTTTAAGGAAAATAAATGGAAAAATTGGTTAGAGATAGTTATGGAAAGATAAATTATGTCAATGATTTTTGCAACAATACTGGCAGCGTTGGGCAATTAACTTACGGAAAAGACAATCCAAAGCTTGATAAAAGTCTTAAAAAAACAAGTAATTTTTTAGATAGAATGTATGAAAAATATAATGTAGAGGAAAAAATTGCAAATAAAAATTTTTAATTCTTTTTTCTTTCAATATGGCAGATATTTGCAATATGACTTAATCCATTCTCTTCAACAAAAAACAAAAATAGGTAGGAATGTTGATCTATTGATAGAATTTCGGGAATTTTTTAAATTGCTTGTTTCTTCTAAATTAAAGCAAGAAGAAGAGAAGGAAGGGCTTGATAATTTAAAAATAGATATTAAAAATTACATTGGCAATAAACAACAAGAATGTCTAGATATTGAAATTGATAAAATCAGTCATTCTACTTTTGATTATAATATATTATTAACACAGGATTTTAAAAACCTATTATCGGATTTTTGTGTTTCTTGCTCAGACTTTAGAATTATTGACACTATAGAGCACGATGAAGGTCAAGAATTTGCAAAAGACAAGGATCGAAGAAGTGTTTTAGTTCAAGCTTTACTTGAATTTAACAATGCCTTATCTCATATTTTTACAAGTGTTTATCACGGAAATGATGATTTAGGAAATATAAATAAAGCAAAAAATCATCTTTATAGGGGAACGCTTGATAATTATAAAATGTTTATCAGACTATCTATTAAGTCAGTAAAACAAAAAAATCCAAAATTATTTAAAGAATTTAAGGATATAAGAATGCAAGAATTGTTATATCTTGGCAAAGATGTACAAGGAAAAGTAATAAACAATAAGTATTTACACAAACAATACAAAGAACTCTACAATAAATCTTTACCCTATCTAGATAAAAAATCTAGCTCTCAAACTCCACGCTAATTATATAAGCTTGGTCATTAAAACTATGACTCACGCTTTTAATACTAAATTCATAATGATCCATATTAATATCTTTAATCTTAAGTTTTCCACCTGCTCTTATTTCACGCCCAATAAGCTCACATCTTCCATTTAATCCACCTTTTTGAAGCTCATTGAGTTTTGCTTGTGCTTTTTTAAAAGCTTCATTATCATTTTTTGGTTGTGAGATTTGCATTTTATATATATTCTCCCCACTTCCTACTTTTATGCTTTTTATCTTTGCCTCATTTATATCTTGCCATTCTGCTATTACGGCACTATATTCATTTCTAGCACTTTCTGAAATTTCTAATGAAATACATTCTTTTAAAGCTATTTCAAATAAGGGTAAATTTTCATTCTTGCTTGTGATATTAGCAGCATTATCGCCAATCTTACCATCTTTTGGAGTAATGATTAAAGTATTTTCTTTTACACAGCAAATAAAACCATAATCAAAGCATATACTATATAAGAATTCTAAATTACTTTGATTATTTTGTAAAATACTTACTATATTTTGATCCTCTCCACTTGTTTTGATTTTTAGATTGTTTTCATTTGCGATTTTTCTTGCTATGGTAAAAAGAGTAGTGTTTTCAAAGCTTCTTGTCTTTTTCTCTTTTATATTAACGCTGCCTTTTCCACTAAAATTAATAGCACTTGCTCTAACTTCAGTAGTATTTGAAGTATAGTTTTTACTCACTACATTCACACTAAAGCTTCCACATTTATAAAGCTTTTCAAAGCCAAGCCAAAGCTCTAAACTATCCCCAAAAAGTGGCTTGGAATAAAGCCCAAAAACACTTAAACTTATCTCATCACTTTCAGCTTTTTCTTTATCTTCATAACTAATGCTAATGAGATTTTTAGAAAGTTTTTCTGTGATATCCTCACCTTTGGCAATAAGTTTAAACTTAGGTTTTCTTACCATAAAGCCTTTTCCTTGCTTTCTTTGATTTCAATACTAGGTAAAATCACTTTATCCCCTGTTTTTAAAAGAGGCTCTAATCTTGGATTGGCTAATAAAACTTGATTAAAATACAAAAGTGTCCCATAATGCTTATAGACTATACTATCAAGCCTCTCGTTGTTTTTAGCTATGTAAATCTTACTCATCAAAATCCCTTTCTAAATCCATGCTAAAGCTTTGTGCTACAAAGCCACTTCCATCTACAAATGCACTTCTGTTTTCATTTAAGGATAAAATCACAAATTTACCATAATACTTTCCATTAGCTCCTGTTAAGATAAAAGATCTTTGTTCTTTTGCCATATTCTCAAGCTTATCTAAATAAGTATTTCTATCCCCTTTTAAAGGTAAAGTTTTGCCTTGTATTTTAATCTTTTCGCTTTCTTTAGAACTTGCAAATAAAGCATTATGATTATTAAGCCTATTTTGACTTTGTATGTTATATTCTAAGCTTCTTTCTAAATTATCAAAATTTAAAGCTTTAAACTCAAATTCTCCTAAAGCTAAAACCATTTAAACTCCTTTTTAGTTTCATCAAGCTAAAATTATCTTAATTAGATAAGGTTGATACCTAAAATGTAGTAGTAGGATAGTCCAAATTAATTGGGGTATGTATTGTGAGTGCAAGTCTCACCGCCTTATCTGATCTTAATATATGTCTTATTATCTTTATTAATCGCTTCTACTTTTCCTAATGTAACTATTGCATTGGTTTTACCAAACTTCTTTAGCTTATAATCAGGGGTAATTACAATTTTATTGATACGACTAGCATCTTTTTTATCTTCAAAGAAATACAATAAAGAATTATTTGCATTATCCCAATAAACTTCTTTTGCTTCATCTAAAACTTTAACAATTTGCTTGATTTCATCCGCGCTTAAAGCCTGATTATAACTTGCCTTTCTTTTAGGACTTGCGTGTAAAAGATTGTTTTTGCTCAGTGTAAAGTATAAGTCTTCTAAGTCTTTTTTATTAAGTTTTTCTAAAAACTCTTTGGTGCTTTTATCCATTTTACCTACTTGTATGAAATTGATAGGATATTTTTGATTATCTTTAATGATGACTTCATCCACCATATCATCTAAGCTTTTTTGCCAAATATAGAGTTCTTTTTCTCTTTGAAAACTTTGTGCATTCTCTTTTGTCTTGGTTGCTAAGCTTAAAGCTTCTAACTTTATGAAGTTTTGGCTTATTTGGCTTATCTTTTCTTTATAAAGTTTTTCAAGCTTTTCTACGCCTAAGTTTTTATTGTAGTTAAAATTTTTATCCGCCAAATCAGCTGGTGTTTGCTTTGAAAGCTTCCAGCCATAAAGCTTTAATTCACTTTCACTTACACCTTGAATGGAGCATTTGCACCCATAACCACAAGGTGGGCGGTTGTTAATCCAAAAAGGATCATCTCTTCTTAAAATCATCCCATGTAAGGCTAAATGCTCTTTTCTTCGATTGCCATGAAGTAAGCTTATCCAACGCACATATTCTTTATTGCTTTGCAAAATGTTTTCCCACACCGCTTGGGCTTTTGCTATTCTCATATTTGTTTCAAAGACTTTTTTTAGTCTTGAAGTGCCTATTTTGATATTTTTAACTTCTCCTGTTTTAGGGTTTACAACCTCTACTTTGTCCCCAAACCATCCTTTAGCTTTTAATTTTGGGGTAATTTGCTTTTTCCAAGTTTCAAATTTATCCCCATTTTTTAAAGCCTCTATTAAAAAGTTTTGAATATCTTTTAAAAGATTTAAATCATTTAGCTTTGCAATGGTAAAGACTTTATTATGTGTTTCATGCATTATTTCATCATAATCAAAGCTAGTTTGGGGTTTTTTGCTTTGTAAATATTCAATTGCCTTATTTGGCTTACCAAAAAACATTTTTAATCCCCATAGCCTAAAATACTTGAATTAGCTAAAGCTTGAAACATAAACTCTTCTAAAATATTGATAGAAATATCGCTAAACTCTTTTTGCAAGTTTTCAAAAAGCTCTTCATAAGAATTAGAATCATTTAAAAGCTGATTAAAGGCTTGTTCTAGCTTTTCTTTAATTTGCTCATCAATGACTTTAAACTCTTTACTTTCAAGTGCTGCATCAATTTTATCCATAGGCTTTTTTTGTATAAACTTTACTTTGTTTTCAAAGACTTTTTTATCATTTTCTAAATCTTTAAAGTCTTTTTTTTCTAAAGTCTCTCTTATAAGCTCACCTTCTACATTATAAGTGCTTTTAATGTATTCTTCATCAAAGCAAAAGCCCATGTTAAAAAGTTTTAAATCCCTTTCGCAAAGCTCACTTTTTGGTTCTGCTTCGCTAAAAAACTGCACATAGAGTTCATCTTTAAAATGATTGATTTCTTTGAAAAACTTAATGGCACGATTTAAAATAAAAAGAACAATTTGTCCATCTTGGGCGGCTAAATCTTTTCTTATTTGATTATGTGACTCAGCCGCTGCTAAAGAACCCCCACTCACTTGAGAACTTAAATTAGCTCCTAAAACCACGCTTCTTATTTGATTATCTAAGTAATCTATTATTTCATTATAATTTGCCTTAGCCTTTGGCTGGATTAAATCAAGCTCTTCTTCTTTATCAATGACCGCACTATCGCCATTTAACATTTGATGAATTTCAGAAGCTAGTGCATCAGGATCGCTATCTGTTTTTGCAACTGCCCAAGGAGAACCAAATCTTTCTAAAAACTCCATCCAAAACTTTAAACTTGCATTTTTAAGCTTTACTGGAAAATAAAGCTTTGTTAATAAGGCATCGCCATTTTTAAATAAAAAATTAGAGCCAAAAAGTCCATAAATTGCTTTTTTATCTTCCACAATTTCTTCGCAACCATTGCCATTATAAACTAACTCATCATTTTCATTAAAGCCAAAATTTCTAAAATCTCTTTGTTTTAAGATTGGATAGTAAAAACCATCTTTTAACTTGTAATTAACTTCAAATACATTAAGCCCATAAAGATAGGTTTCTAAGATTTGACTTAATAAATCAGGATTGAAAAGATACTCAAAGCTTTCTTTTATTTTTTCGTTTTCACAAACGATTTGAAGCTCTTTTGCTAAAATCACACTCCTTCGTGATTGATGAGCTTGAGTAAAGCTTAGATCTTTAAAAATCATTCTTTGATCGTTCTCGCTGATTTTAAGCACATTTAAATAGCTTGAGTTTATAAGAGTGTTTATAAGACTATTGTTTTTTAATATCACTTCTCTTTTGGATTTGATTTCTTTTTTCATATTTTTCCTTTAAAAACGCCTTATTCTTGAAACAGAGTTAAAATGATGCTTTCTTCTTTTAATGCTACTTTTAGTTCTTGCTAATAAAAATGCTCCTGCTAAGCTATCAGGTGCATCATCATTTTTCCCTTCTGGAAATTCTAAAAGTTGATTTATAAGCATAGTTTGGCTTTTATGTAAAAAAAGCTCTTCATTTTCAAAAGCAAGGCTTAAGCTCTCAATGCGTTCAAACTTGCTAACGCTATTATTTTTACCACGCAAAGGCAAAAAAACTCCACTTTCTAAGCTTTTTTCTTGTAACCATTTTTTTAAGAAAAATTGACCGCCATTAGTTTCAATTTCAATCAAGCGACATTTATAAATCTTTTGAAGATTAAAAATGGTTTTTATAATGCTTTGTGCTTTTAAGATTTTTACGATGCTTTCTGCTACATAAAAACCCTTTGCACCTTTACCAATAATGGTAATCGCAGTAAAGTCACTTTTTGCTTTTTCTCCTGCTGGGTCAATATACATATAATACTGATTAATGGCGGGTAAATCATCATAAAAATTAATGCCATCAAGGCTAAAGATTTGATTTTCACTTCTTGGATTATTGAGTTGCTCTTTATTAAAAGCTTTTAGATTTTCAGCCCTTAACTTCATTAAATCCTCTAAGCTTTTGGCTTCTTCCCAAAGAACCTTAGCCCCTTTATCCATTAAAGCTTTATTTTTTAAATAAAATTGATGAGCGGTATTAAAATCAGTATTTCTATAAAGCGTGGCGTATTCATCCCATAAATCAAGCCTTTGTGGAAACTCTTCGATGGAACGGAAGACTTTAGGATTCCAAAAACCAAGCTTTAATTTTCTAGATAAAACACTATCATTATGTAAAATGGTTCCAATATAAAGCACATCTAAGCTTCCATCCGCACTCCCTAAGTTTAAAACCGCTTCATCCACCCAATCTTCTAATTTATCCCTTTGATCTTTACTCCTGACATTAGTATCATTTTCTAAATCATCTAAAATAACTAAATCAGGTCTTTTAACCCCATATCTAACCCCACGAAGTCTTTTTCCACTGCCAAAGGCTTTAATTTTTACGCCATTATTACTTACAAACTCTCCTACGCGCCAAGTTTTGCCAATTCCTACTACTTCGGGAAAATCAAGCTTTAAATGCGGATTATCTTCAAGCTCTGCTTTAATAGCTTCAAGCATTCCTTCCATAAGTTCGACCGCATCTGAAATCTCTACTATAAAGCTTTTATAATTAAAAACTAAGCACCACAAAGGAAAGAGTTGTGAAGTGTAGGTGGATTTGCCATGAGCTCTTGGTGCAGCTATGGCGTGTTTTTCACCTTTGCTTTCTTTTTTAAGTGCGATTTTTGTAAAAACTTCATTTAAGTGCAAATGTAAGCCACATTCTCCTTTAATGGTAAAATAATGCGGAAAATAAGTTCTTGCAAAATAATCAAAATCCACACTCGCTCTTTTAATTCTTTCTTCTTTTAAAGTAGGATCTAAATGGCTTTCATGCAAAAATTGAGTTTTTAATTCATTTTTTAGCTCATCCATCCATTCTAAAAAGTCTTTTCTTTGCATAGCACCTTTTAGTTCATTTGGAGTGTTTTCGTGCTTTTGTTCGTTTGAGATTAAAAACTCATCGAGTTCTTCTTTGGAAAAAAGCATTAAATATCCATTGCTAAAATTTCTTTTTCTATCACTCCACTTTCTAAAAGTGATACAAGTTTTGCTACGCAATCTTTATCATTTTTTAAATGACTTATGATAATTTCAACCACTTTTTTAGCAACATTTAAACGATAGCTGCTTGGATCTTCTAATCTTGCAACCTTTCTCATTTTTGAAAAGCTATCGCCTATCCTTGCAATGGCTTCAGTTTTCTTTTCTGCATTCATTTTTTCATCAGTATTTATATTTTCAATCGCACAAAACATTTGCTCGGTAAAACTTTCATATAATGAGGCACTTTCTTTATCTTTTATTTTTGAAGTTAAAAGATTAGCTTTTTGCTTATCCCAATCGCCATCTTTGGCTTTGTAATTTCTAATCGTTTTTTCATTGCGGTTTAAAATTTTTGCAATTTTAAATATATCAAAACCTGCAATATAAAGTTCTTTTGCTAAATCTTTTAAGTTGTTTTGAGACTTCGCGGATGAAGTAAATTTATCCTTACGAGCAGGAGTTTCACTCTCTGCACCCACCTGAAGGCCACACCCGACCTTTGCCATCTTAGGCTTTGTGGTGGAAGTTAAATTTTTAGCCATTTAATCTCCTTAAATCCATTCTTTTTCTTTTAATTTTAAACGCTCTAACTTTGTTTTGTGGGATAAAGTTATCTTCGTTGATTTCAGTTGGAATTTTTTTATTTGCCATTTTTAAAAGTAAATCATTAGCCCACTCTCTAATCTCTTCTAAGCTTTCTTTTGGAAAATCATTTCGGCGTTTTAATTCCATAATTGTAAGCTTTACACAGATATCTTTTAAAAGAGGAGTTGGGTTTTTAGGTATCTTTATAAAACTTGCAATATAACTTTGTGCATCATTAATAGCATCATCAATCACTTCTTTATCACAAACCCCATCAGCATTTAAATCGCTAAGCTCTGCTATGGCATGAACGCTTAATTCTTTGATTAAATCCTTTTCATCTATCATAAAAAAATGCGTTTTAGTTTCTGTGATAAGCTTTTCTTCTAAAATGTCTTGATAATTCATTTAAAAAACCTTTTTTAATGTGGTTAAAATATGGTTAAAATCGTTTAAAATCTTTTTTTAATATCTTTTTAGCTTTAAAAGCATTTTTTGCCTTTAAAGCTAAAATTGTGCGTTTTACTCTAAAACAAGCTTAATAAGTCCATTTGGTCTGGTGCAAACTGGCATGGCTCTCATTTCGCCTACAATTTCAATTCCAGCCCCACGAGGTAAAATCTCAGGCTTAGAAACAAACATTAAACTTGGTGCTTTTCCTAAAGCATCAGTATGATTTGCTCTTGTATAATAAATGCGATTAGAATTATCCTTTGGCACAACCATACCCTCAGTGCCTTTTAAAAATTCAACGCTTTTTCCATTTGTATTTTTATATTTTGCACTATAACGGCGATATTTGGTGCCATATAAAATTAAGGACTTATCTTTCTCATCCCTACTTGCAAGATGATTTTTATAAAGATCTTCGCTTAATGCCAAGTTAGAAATAGCCGCAAAAAGTTCATTTCCACAAAGCACTTCATAATCAGCACTTGTTCCAAATTCATCAATAATTGCTGAATCAATCGCATCACAAATGCTGGCTAAAGTCACACTCCCATCTTTTTTAACACTAACAGCTTTCTTACTTGCACTTCCAAAATCAAAAAGCACATTTCCTTTGCCATCTAAAATCTTGCCAAATAAAGCACCATTTGCCATATATTCAAGTGTAGTGTTAAAGCTTTCTTTCATTTCTTTAACCAAAACCCCAAGAGCTCCACTTAAGCTTTTAGCCTGAGCTTCTTGCAATGCTAAAGACCTTAAAGAATTAATCTCACTCGCACTGATTCTTTTTGCTAATGCAAAGCGTGGTAAAGGTATATTTAAAATATAAGCGTCTTTAGTATTTTCTAAAGAATGTTCCCCATTATCTGAAATGCTATTTAAAACAATTCCAGCACCTTTTATAATTTCAACCCTTACAGTGCTCTCTAAACTTGGGATTTTATCCTTAAAAAAAGTATCACTTACAAAGCGAGGTGAAGCTTTGGTTTGATTAATAACTTCAGTTATTTTTGTACTTGAAAAAAGTTCCAAAAGTTGCTCTAAATCCATTTTTACTCCTTAGTATTAATAATTAAATTTTGCATAAAAGCCTTTTTAACCGCACTTACATGAACGCCTTTTAAATTGATTTCTCCTGCTAATAAAACCCCATAAACGCCGGATCTTAAAGCGTGATCTTTAAGCATTGCTAATTTAACATTTTCTTTTGCACTAATATCTTCATTTGGACATTTTTTAAAGCTTTCTCCAAAATCTTCGCTGATTAAAAGCGTTCCAAGAGCTAAGCTTTCATTAGTTTCAAGATCTATTTTCGCATTAATTGAAAACAAATCTTTATTGATAAAACTTTCAAGGCTTTTTGGCATAGCAATTAAAGGATCATTGCTTAAGCTTTTTGGTGTGACCTTTGATGGCATTTCTTCTCCTTCTTCATTTATAAATTCCTTAGCGGTTTCATTTTCACTCACAGCTTCTTCATTGACTAGGTTCTCATCTTCTAAAGACAAAGCTTTAGGTAAGTCTCCAGTTTCCAAGTCTTCATTTTCTAGGTTTTGGGTTTCTTTTTTAGCTTTAGCCATTTTTAATCCCCTAACATCATTTTCACAACATCAAACTCATTAGTTTTTGCTGTGTTTTTATTTGCAAAAACATTATTTTTTGGAACTTGCACTTGATCATTCTTGGTATCTAAAAAGCTTTTAAAGCCTTCTAAATCCTTACAAGCATACATTAGCGCCCATTCTTTTTGGGAATTAGCAATTTTTCCGCTATTTAAAGCATTATCAACTAAAGAGCTTGCTAAGTTTTTAACGCTTTCTTCGTTTTGCTTTTTTAAAGCTTCATTTTGTAAAGCGAGTGAACTGTTTTCATTTTTTAAAGCTATAATCTGAGATTCTAGCTCTTTGATTTTTTCATCCATTTTCTCTCCTTTGTTTTGATGAATATTATTTTTGTTAGCAATGAGTTCGCCTAGCTCATCAATAAATGGCGTATTAGTTAGTGCGACTGAGTGAAGCTTAGCTCTTACTAGTTCTCCACTTTTATTGTCTTTTGAATTAAATTCAAACACAGGGGATAAATAGCGGTATTGCTTATTTGCTATATATTTTTTAGCCTCTTCGTTAAACTCAGCCTTAGCCATTAAGGCATCATTTTCCAAATAAAGCTCTTTAATCCAACCTGCAGCAGGTGCTTTTTCATTTTTTAAGCTTTGATGCTCATAGTCAATAACCAAATCAATCTTTTTTTGATTAAAATTATCAATCATTGAGTTTAAATCTTTATCATCAACCTTAAACCTGCCATTATTATGCCCTTTCCACTCACCCTTAATTGCCACTTTTATGGGCTTATCATTGCTAACTTCGACTAAATTTTCTTTATTGATAAAAAGCATTTTAAATCCTTAAAAAATCATCTTTTGGTAAAAAGCTACTTTGCAAAGTTCTTGCATAAATGCTTAAATAGCCATGATCGCTTATTCCTTCGTAAACCTTTTTAAGATCTTTAAGCTCTATTCTAAAACCATTGCTAGGTTCTGCATTTAAAAGCACTTTATCAACAGCTTCTATTGCATCAAATAATTTATGCTTAGCATCAATTCTGTGTTTAGGAGCTTTTGATTTTGTATGGGTTAAAATATAAAGTTTCCAAGTTCCCACTTTATTTTCTAAATCTTTATAACTTTCTCCTTCAAAATCAAGCAAAAGTGAAGCATCTAAATTATTAATACAACTTGCTATGTTTTGGATGTCTTCAAACTCGCCTAAATACATTCTTACTTTAAAATCTTTTAATAGTTCTAAAAGCTCATTTTCAAAACTTTTAAGCATTTTTCATCCTTTAAAAATTAGCGGCAATTTTAAAATGAGTTCTTTTTTTAATCAAGCAAATTATTTTTTCAAAGAGTTTTAGCACAAAATTTTTCTAGTTTTTGGGTCAGCTTTTTAACTAAACTTACGACATTTTAAAGGAGTGAAAATGAAAAATAACCCTTATTTTAAAGAAAGCGAATTTAAATGTAAATGCGGCAAATGTGAATTGCCTCAAAATGTACCAAGTGATGAGCTTATAGACATTCTTTGTGAAATCAGAGAACATTACAATGCTCCTGTTATTATAAATAGTGGATATCGCTGCAAAGAGCATAATGCAGAGATTGGTGGAGCCCCTAAAAGCCAACACACTATAGGAAGTGCAGCGGACTTTGTGGTTAAAGGAGTTAAAACAGAAGAAGTTCATCAATATGTTTTAAACACCTATGGCGAAAGAGGTTTAGGGATTGCTATAAAACATAATTTTAATGATCCTTATGCTGGGTTTGTACATTTAGACACTAGAGGCAAAAAAGCAAGATGGACTTATCCATAAGGAAAAGATTGTGTTTAGTTTTATTTTATCAAGGTTTTTAAGTCCTTCAAAAATAGCTTTTTTTGTTCTAATTGCTCTTTGTGGTTTTTTATATTTAAAAAACAATGCTTTAGCTTTAGAAAATGAAAATCTAAAACTTAAAGCTTTGCATTTTAACAATGAAATCAATGTTTTTAAAGATAAATTAGCCCAGCAAAATAAAGCTATTGATAAATTAAAACTTGATTTAAAGCCCAAAGAGACTTTAAAAGAAGTTTTAAAAGTGGATAAGGTTTTTATTAAAGATAAAAGCTGTGAGAGTGAACTTAAAGCTTATAAAGAATTATTTAATATTTTAGGAGCAAAAAAGTGAATGATAAAATGAGAATTTTCCTATTAATTATACCTTTTGTTTTTTTAAGCGCTTGTGCTTCTAAAGATATTTTGATTAAAACTGAAATCAAAGAAGTTAAAGTTCCTATTAAATGCCCTTTAAAACTTCCTTTAAAGCCTTTAGACAAACAAGACTTAGAAAGTGCTAAAGAAATCTCTAAGTATTACTTAGAAGTTGAAAATATAGCCAAGCTTTGCACAGGAGAGAAAGATGAAAGAAAATAATAAAATGATAAATCAAAAAAGCATTGCAAAAGATCTTCTTATAGCTCTTTTGTTTTCAACTTTTGCATTAGCTTTATTATATTTATTTGAAATTTTTACAAGGAACTAGCAATGAAATTAGAAGATATATTTGTATATATGGTTTTAATGATAGTAAGCTTTATAGCTGGACTTGTAGGAATTGTAACAAAAAATAAATTAAGCAAAGCTCTTAATTTAAAAGGTAAATTTACACTCTTTTTAAAAGGTATGCTAGGTTCTATGTTTGTAGCATATCTAGTTTTTGAAATTGTAAATTATCTTAATTTTGGCATAAAACTTAGCGTTGCAGTGGGCGGTTTTGCAGCTTATATGGGGACAGATGCATTGCTTAAAATTGAGCAACTTGTAGAAAAG
>NZ_MJXM01000082.1:0-8069 GCF_001762775.1 Campylobacter sp. BCW_6464
ACATAATCAGGCTTTATACCATGCTTAGCTAAAATAGGATAAGAAGAATCTGCACAAAAAATCGTAGCTTTATTAGCATACTTTTTTAATAAAGGTAATTGTTTGGTTAAACTTGGTCCTGTAGAAACAATAATAGCTGTATCACTTAAATTCTTTCTTTTAGAAAGTAATTCTGTATAACTAGGATGAGTGATCATTTGAGGAAGATTATAAACAAATTGTTCTATGCCTTGAAGGGCATCAAGCGAATCATTACCATGAGAAATAATAGAATCTTTAAAATGCTGCGCTAGCTTTTTATTTAACTCCAAAACATCCTCATGAAATCTTTCATAATAATTACTCATCAGTTCTAAAAAATAAATTCTAGAAAATTGAAAGAAAGGTTTGTTAGAACAAAAATTAGAAAAAAATTCTATATCTAAAGAACTAGTTTCTAAAATCATCAATCTTGAATTTTGTAATTCATTTGAAAAATCTAAGATATGAAACATTGCCCAAATGATCTCTATATCTTTTTCAAAAACAACGATATGCTGATGATTTTTATTTTGTAATAAAGCTTTAAATAAAATTCCATTTCCAAAACCATAAAAATACAATACAGGATAAAGTAGGTATTTGTCATTGTAAGTGTTTAACATAGTTTGTAACTCTTTAATGGGGTTTTGATAAAGTAAATTTTCATTATACTCCCCCACTGAATTATCTTTTAGATTGATATCAAGATTATCTTTACCTAAGATAAGTTCAAATTTACTAGACTTGATTTCTTTTAAACTTTCTTTTAAAAGAATATTACCTAAAGCTTCAATATTTTTGTTAAAGAGCTCTTTTTGGGTAGGAGTGAAGGTCATCATAAACCCCATCCATCATCTACTACTAAGGTTTGTCCTGTGATAAATTTACTCTCATCACTAAGCAAAAATACCAAAGTTCCACATACATCATCTGCATCTAGCATACCCTTACTCGCACAACAATTTCTATAAGCTTTTAAAAAAAGTTCGTTTTGATTATCTAAAATTCCCCCGCTTGCTAGGGTATTAACGCGTATGTTTTGATTAAAAAGCTCTTTAGCTAGCCAAGAGCCCATGTGGTTAACCCCTGCTTTTATCACGCTATATTCTAAAGAGCTTTGCATAGAAGTGCCTTTATAGTTTTCAAATTTTGGCGCATAAACTCCCATGATGGAGCTAAGATTGATGATATTGCCATGGCCTTGTTTTTTAAAAAATTTCACAAATTCTTGAGCTGCCAGCATAAAACCTGCTAAATGTAAATTTAAACTTTCACAAATTTGTTCGTATTTGAGTCCATAATAAGGCGTTTTACCCCAATCTTTGCCAAAAGGATAGCTTGAATTGACAAAAGCATCGATTTTACCGTGTCTTGCATGACTTTTTTCAAGGGCAGTTTGCAAACTTTTTTGCTTGGTGATGTCAAGTTCTAAGCTTAAAAGTTTTGTTTTAAAATTTGTTTCTAAATTTTCTCGCAGTTCTTTTAAGCGTTCTTTGTTAATATCTGCAAGTATGACTGTGCCTTTATTAAGAAGTATTTTTTTGCAAAGCGCTTTACCTATACGCCCACAAGCTCCTGCTACAAAGATGATTTTATTTTCAAGCATTAAAAATCCTTTGGTGATAAATTTTTTAAAGAGATTAAAAACTCTACGATTTTAAAATCAAGTTCACTATCTACATCAAAAGCCGTGCTTTCATCCATTACAAAAAGCCCTGTGTTTTTGCCAAAAACACTATCATTTTCTAAAAGATAATCCCTTTTAAAGATATAAATACTAGCGTTCATATCGTAGCATTTTGGGGCACTTTGGCGAGTGGTGAAATTTCCTTCTTTGGATTTTACTACCTTGTTATTTTGTATTTCTATGAGATTAAAATAAGGGTTGCGTCTAGCAGGAACTGCGGTGATGAGATTGGAATTATCATTTGTAACAAAACTTTCATAAGCTTTTTTTATATCAAGGCTTGAGCGAAGTGGGGCTGAAGCATCTAAGTCTATGAGAGTTTCAAAATGCGTTTTAAAGTGCTCTTCACTTCTTAGCAAGGCATCACGCATGACAGGAAGTTTTGCAGCCTGATCATTGGCAAGATGAGCTTCTCTTTTGAAAAAAACTTCAGCATTGTATTTTTGGGCTACACTTGCGATTTCATCACTATCAGTACTTATGACTATGTGTTTAAAAAGCTTTGAATTTTGAGCTTGTATGATGCTATAAGCTATCATTTCAAGTTCATTGATCTTTCTAATATTTTTGTTTTTAACGCCTTTACTTCCGCCTCTAGCACAAATGGTGCATAAAATTTCAGCCATTTTTTTTCCTTACTTCATCACAAAGTTCAAGTACTTTTAAAGCTTGCTTAAGATCGCAAAGTTCTTTGTCTTTTTCAAAGATTGCTTGATGTAAATTTTGAAGGGTTTTTATCGTATCGTTTTCAAAATTTAAGATTTTTTGACTTTGATCTTTGTGATAAATTTCGATTTTATTGTTTATTAAATCGGCTTTAAAGCTTTTTTCTAAAGTGTGAATGGTAATTTCTCTTTTGTTAAATTTAGAAAAATAGCCTAATTCTATATGAATTTTAGTTTCTTGTGAATTTTTTAAAGCCAAAAAGGCAAAATCATCGCTTGTTATGTCAAGCTCTGAAATTTTAGCATTTTGGGAGTACTCAAGCTCTAAGTTTTCAAAAAGAAAAAAGGCTAGATCGATTTCATGAGAAAGATCGAGCAAAACCCCACCACCTAGCTCTTTTTTAGCGCTATAATTTTTCCTGTAGTCTAAAGCCCTCCAATGGGGCAAATAAGAATTACAAACCAAACTAGCAAAATAAATTTTTTCACCTTTTAAAAGTTTTTTTAAAGCTACAATCACAGGATGAAAACGCAGTAAATACGCTACATAAATGTGATTTTTTGAGCTTGTGAAATTTTGTACCTTTTCAAATAAAGGTTTTTCTACGAGTATGATTTTATCTTTTACAAGCTCATTTAAAGCTTTTAAGGTGTTAAAATGCTCTGTGGTGATATTTGCGATGATAAAAAGATCAAATTCATTTAAATGACATTCTTTTAAAGAGCGATAAATTGGAGTTTTTTCAAACTCTTCTTTTTTAGCACTTAAAGAAAGCAAACTTACTTCATAATTTAAATTTTTTAAGGCTAAAAAATGCTTTTTTCCTATGCTTCCAAAGCCTATGATTAAGATTTTCATTTAAAATCCTCATTGGCTTTTAAAAACTCATTTGGTCTTCCAATGTCGATCCAATAATCATTGATGATATAGGTATTTACCTTACCTTTTTGTAGAGCGAGTTTGATGAGTTCAGGCATGTCTAGGTATTCATTTTTAGTAATTAAATTTAAAATTTCATTTTCAAGCACATAAATTCCTGCACTTACTAGAAATTTTTGAGTGGGTTTTTCTTCTATATTTTCTATAAAACCTTGCTTTTGAGTGATAACTCCATAAGGAATTTGTTGCTCAAACTCACGCACGCAAACGCTCATTAAAGCTTTTGATTTTTTATGCGCTTTTAAAAGATCATTAAAATCAAGCTCGGTTAAAATGTCTGCATTCATAACGATAAAGCTTTCTTTAAATTCTTGTTTTATAAGGCTCAAAGCTCCTGCTGTGCCTAGTTTTTTACGTTCTTTAACATAAGAGATTTTAACCCCAAATTTTTGCCCTTTTTGAAAATAATCTTCTATGATTTGTTTTTTATAATTCACACAAAAGATAAAATTTTCAAAATTTTGATTTTTAAGCCTTTGGACTATACTTTCTAAAATAGGCTTTTTGCCTACTTTTAGCATGGGTTTTGGAGTATCTTTAGTTAATTCTTTTAAGCGAGAGCCTAAGCCTCCAGCCATGATGATAATGGAGTTTGGATTGGCTTTTAAGAGTGATGAGATAGATTTTATAGAAAGGATTTGCTCCTTTTCATCTAAAACAGGAAAATCATAAATATCGGTTTTAGCAGAAAGTTTTAAAAGCTCTTCTTTGCTTGTGTTTTCTTTTATGGTGATGGGATTTTTAGTGTAAATATCTTTAATACTATCTTTTAAAGTTTTGCCACCAATTAAAGCTTTTCTGATGTTTGAATCACTAATGACTCCTAAAAATTTATCTTTTTTATCAACTATAATGCCTAGTCTAACGCGTTCTTTTCCGACTATTTTTAAAGCTTCTTTTATGCTTGAATCAGGGGTGAGTTTGAGTTTGTTTATATCCACACTAAGCCTTATAAATCGATGAAATTTTTATGTAAAATTGTATCTAAATTTACATTTTTTAGGCAAGTTTTTATGATTTTATTGGGATTTTTATTATTATCATAAGGGTTTTTGAAATTTTTTAATTTTTGCTTAAAATCTTCACTTTCTAATTTTTCAAAAGCTTGATCAAGATCATTAATTTCACAATCAATGATATTTTGAGTTCTTAAACGCCCTTTTTGTCTATCGCCTATATTAATGCAAGGGGTTTTAAAAAAAGGACTTTCGCTAATACCACTTGAAGAATTGCCTATCATGGCTTTGGCTATTTTCATAAGACTTAGGTATTTTTGTGAGCCAAGATTGTCAAAAAGTTTAGCCTTGTGTGAGTTTTTTTGACAATAATTTTGCAAAATTTCATTGATTAAAAGTCCAGTTTCATCGGCATTTGCTTTGGTAAAAATCAAACTTGCGTTTTTAAGGGTGTCAAGTTTTTTAAGCAAGGTTTTAATCTCTTTTTGAGTGTTTTTTACATTTAGGGTTAAAGGATGATAAGTGATTAAGTAAAGTTCTTTATCTAGTTTCATTTCTAAGGCTTTTTCTAAATCTTTTTTGCTTAAAAAATTCATATTTTTTATGATAGTAGAAGCTAAAGAGCCTATATTAAAAACCCTTTTTTCTTCTTCTCCAAGTTGTAAAAGCCTTTTTTTATAAATTTCATGACTTACAAAATGTAAATGTGACATTTTTGAAATGCTGTGTCTTATACTATCATCAATAGCTCCTAAAGTAAGCTCCCCACCACATAAATGCACTAAGGGTATGTGCATCAAAAGACACACACTTGCTACACTAAGCATTTCATAACGATCACCTAAAATCACCACCATATCAGGTTTTAAGTCTTCAAAAGCTTGACTAAAAGCACTAAAGGCTAAGCTCATGCTTTTACAAAGGCTTATTTTATCATCACTTGCGAGTAATATAGGAATTTTTTTAGTTATTTTAAATTCTTTTTCTATTTCTTTATAAGTGAGTCCAAACTCAGGACTTAAATGTGCTCCTGTAGCGATGATTTGAAGGTTTAGATCTTTATCATTTTGAATTTCATGACATAAATTTCTTAAAAGATACCATTCAGCCCTTGTTGCACTTATAAGCATTATTTTTTTAACACCTTTCCTTAAGGAGCATGAAGCTTTCAGCATATTTAGCATTAGCTAAAATCCCCCCCCCCATAGTACAACCACGAAAGGTAGCTAAAGCTTTTATATTTTCAATACTTCTTGGAAAAGGTGCCCTGCCTAATTCACTTTTATAAATTTTCATTATTTGGCATTTTTTTTCAAAAAAATCACTAATATCTACAAAAACATTAGGTATAAAACTTTGATGTGTTAAAGCGGGTGCAAATTCGCTTTCGCTTAAGGTTTCCATCATTAAAATTTTTTCTATACTAGGATAGCGAAAACTTTTAGTGCATGAAAAAGCGGTTTGGAAAATAATTCTATGATCGCTATGCACATCGTAAGCAAAGGGTAAATAAAGAATATTGGGTTTAATTTTTTCAAAAATTTGTGAGAATAAAGAGACAAGATGGGCTTGGCTGTATTGATCTATTTTTGTCGTTTTAAGTCCTAGCCTATGTATGCTTGTAAAAGCATAGCTTTTAGAAATTTCTTGAAGTTCTTGCTCTCTTGTGTCAATTTGTTCTTTAGAGAATCCTTCATCTTCAAAAATATCTGTGCAAAAGATGCAATGAATTTCATCACCTTTTGCTTTATGCTTTAAAAGAGTTCCTCCAGCTCCTAAGGTTTCATCATCAGGATGAACTGCTATAACCAAAACTTTTTTATACAAAATTTATCCTTTAAAGTATTCCCCATTTTTAGGTAAAATATCAAAATTATGCTTGGTTAAAAGTATGGCTCCATCATAACTTTTAACTAAAATTCCTTTTTGATTGGCTTTTAAAATTTTACCACATTCTAAATTATTTTGTGAATTTTTAACGATTTTAGCTTCGTAGATTTTATAAATTTTATTATTATATAAAACTTCAGCTCCTATATAAGGAGGTGCTAAAGCACGAATGAGATTATAAATGGCTAGACTATTCATCCTAAAATCGATTTTTCCATCTTTAAAATCTCTTTTTCTCCATGCATTTCCCTTTGTTTGTTGATAAGATAAGGTGTATAAAATACTTTTAAAATCTTTATTTTTTAGACTTTTTTTATAAATTTTTAAAGTAAAATATTCTATTTGTTTAAGGGCTTTTTGAGCGATTTTTTCGTATAAGCTTTTAGCATTGTCTTTAGATGAAATTTTAATGCTTTTTTGACTTAAAATTCTACCTGTATCCGCTCCTTTATCCATAACAAAAAAGCTTGATCCAGTTTCTTTTAGGTTTAAAAATAAAGCCCATATTATAGGATGTCTTCCACGATTGTAAGGAAGTTTAGAAGGATGAAAACCTATGATGGGATATGAGTTTAAAAGTTCTTTTTTAATCAAAGAACTCCAGCCAAAACAATAAATAATATCAGGCTTAAGAGAATGAATAAATTTTAAACTTTGAGCATCGTTAATATCTTTTACATGAAGACAAGGAAGATTTTTTATGTCTTGTTTAAGATCATAAAAATCACTATTAAAATCGGATTTTTTTTTGGTGGCTATGCCTACAACTTGTAAATTTTCATTTTGCAAACTCAAGAGTTTTTTTAATGCAAAATGTGAAAATTGAACACAACCTATGAAAAAAATTCTCATTTTTCAAACTCCGTAGAAAAATCAATATCAAAAAATTCTTTTTTCAAAATATTTTCAAGATTAAACTTTTTTAAAATTTCCTTTGTTTTTTTAGCGGCTCCTGCTTTTCCATAGGGATTTTCAGTATTTTTTAATTCTTTAATGAAATTTTTATCATTAAGTTTTTTAAAAGCTTCTTCTATGCTTTTAAAATTGGCTTCGCAGTCAATTACAGATTTTGCTTTAATGCGTCCTTTTTGTCTATCGCCTATATTAATGCTTGCTATTTTAAAGCTTGGAGCTTCACATAAAGCACTAGAAGAATTTCCAACAACTGCATTTATAAATTGCATGGAGCTAAGATAGTTTAAAGCACCCATAGAAACAAAAGCTATGCAATTTTTATGACAAGAGCAAAAATCGTCTATCATTTCATTGATAATGCGTCCATTGGTATCTGCATTTGACTTGGTAAAAATAAGTCCTAAATTTTCTTTTTTGTATTCAAGATCTAAAACTTTTAACAAATCTTGAAATTGCTTTTGAGAGCTTTGGTGTTCTAAGGTAACAGGATGAAAAGTGATAAGAAAATTTCTTTTTTCAAAGGTGAAATTCAATGCTTTTTGAAGTTCATCTTTGCTTAAAAGCTTTAAATTAGCAATATTATCAAGCCCGAATCCACCTACATTAAAAACACGCAAAGGAGATTCTCCAAGTTGAATGACACGTTTTTGGTATTCTTTGGTAGCTACAAAATGCAAATGTGACATTTTGGTAATGCTATGGCGTATGGCTTCATCGATTAAACCCCAAGTTGCTTCTCCACCATGTAAATGTGCTACAGGGATTTTACAAATCATAGCACTGGCTACGCAAGAAAAAATTTCATACCTATCTCCTAAAACCACTATAATATCAGGCTTTAATTCGTTTAAAGCTTCAGCAAAAGAAATTTGAGTTAAACCCATACTTTTGCAAATTCCAATTTCGCTATCACTACTTAAAAGCATTTCTACTTTTTTAGTTATTTTAAATTCTTTTTCTATTTCTTTATAAGTGAGTCCAAACTCAGGACTTAA
>NZ_MJXM01000082.1:8272-11074 GCF_001762775.1 Campylobacter sp. BCW_6464
TTTATCATTTTGAATTTCATGACATAAATTTCTTAAAAGATACCATTCAGCCCTTGTTGCACTGACTATACAAATTTTTCTTTTACTCACGGATAAGCTCATCTTCTTTGTAGTTTTTAGTAGCAATCTTACCCAAAAACTCTTCATATCTCATAGCACTTACACCATTTGCAGGGCGTTTGGTGGTAAGATTTTCTTCGCTAAAAATCTCTCCTTTTTTGATGTCTTTTTTGGCCACTAAACTTTTTCTTACTATGTTGATATTTTTTTGTTCGCTTTTGCTTGCTTTTTTTATGCCATCACCCATAGCCTTTTGTATTTGTCTTATTTGAGCGCAAAGCATTTTTAGTTCATGAGGTTCTAGGCTTGCTTTATGATCAGGCCCTGGCATATTTTTATCTAGAGTGAAATGCTTTTCTATCACACAAGCTCCTAAGGCCACAGCAGCTAGAGAAATGTGTATGCCTTGAGTGTGATCAGAATAACCCACATCAAGCTTAAAAGCATCTTTTAAGCTTTGCATGGCTTTAAGATTGACTTCATTAAAAGGGGCAGGGTATTCTGTGGTGCAGTGTAAAAGAGTGATGTTTTGGCGTTTAGTACCGTTTTTGCAAAGTACATTTAAAGCTTCTTCTATCTCGCCTAAATTTGCCATGCCTGTTGAGAGTATGATTTTTTTATTAAGCTTTGCAATTTTTTTAAGATAGGGTAGATTGGTGATTTCTCCGCTTGGAATTTTAAAGATTTTTAAACCTAACTCATCTAAAAGATCTACGCTTTCAAGATCAAAAGGAGTAGAAAGAAAGGTGATATTGCATTTTTTTGCGTGCAAGATAAGTTCTTTATGAGCTTTAAGATCGAGTTCAAGTTTTTGCACCATTTGAAGCTGGCTCTCATTGTTAGCTGTGGTTTTAAGCTGATAGGGTGCTTTTTTAGCCTTTGTGCTGATACAGTTTTTGGCTTTAAAACTTTGAAATTTAACAAAATCAGCCCCTGAGTTAGCTGCGATTTCTATTAACTTTTTAGCTAAATTTAAATCACCATTGTGATTGACTCCTGCTTCTGCGATGATGAGAGTTTTTTTCATAGTTTTCCTTAATTAGAATTAATACAAATATTCTAGATATTATTTTTTAATATCGGTATTTTAAAAATTTATTATTACTAAAATTTTTACAAATTTGGTTATATTCTTTCTGATTAAAAACTATACCACCTATATAAAAACTTGCATTTATAGTAGAAAATTTTTCTTTAAATTTGTAAAGCGTATCGTTATCTTGAACTCCTCCACCCAAGAAACAAAATTTGGAATTATTGTTACTTGCATATTCAAAAAAGAAATCTAATAAAGCTGCATTGGCATTGGATTTTAAAACATTGGCACTTAAATGATAATAAGAAAAATCTCCACAAAGAAAAAATGATGCATAGGCAAGAATTTTATTATTTAAACTTGCTTTTAGTATTTTACTTTCGTTAAAATCAAAGAGTTTTTGAAAATAATTTTCGCTAAAATAATAAAATTTATCCGCTTGGTTTCTTTGCATAGTTTTACTATATAATGTAAAAAAATCTTTATAATCTTTTTTTGTAGCAAAATTTATTTGCAATTCTTCTCTAGCTTTTTTGACATAAGATCTTATTCTAGGGCTATAATTCATACGAATATTATCAATAGCTTTTTCTGTGTTTACAATGATGGTTTCTCTACTTTTGGTAAAAAAAGGTAAAAGTTTTGAATATATTTTTAGATTTTCATCAAAAAGATGAAATCGGATAAAAAAAGCAATGATGTTTTGTTTAAAAGCTTCTGTTTTTAAAGCTTTTAAAGCTTCTTTGATGAAGTCTTCATTTTGAGAATTGCAATATATTCCACCATATCCATAAGGACTTTGCAAATCATAAAATTGAGAATTCTCTATTTTTTCCTTTATGGCTATAACCTTAAATACAAATCCATTTTTACTATACGAGAAATCAAATGTTTCTCCATAAAGTTCAGCATATTTTTTGTTAAGATAAATATCATTTGATAAGCAAGAATAACGATTGTGAACTTGCAAATAATTTTCTAAAGAAATTCTACTCATCTTCCACTCCTTATAGGAGTTATTGATGTACCCCCCCCCATAAAATATTTCATTAATTAAATCCTTTCTCCTTCTATGATAAATAATTTGTCAATTAATTTGTTGTCAGCTTCAAGGCTTTGTGTTTGTAGTTTTATCCATTTAAAATATTTATTTTTGTATAACTTTTTAAGATCTTTTTTGTTTGAATATCTAATCATTCCTACATGAGTATAAATACCACTCTTTGGAAGTTGAAAATCATCATTCGTATTGTCATATCCTTCAATACCTTTAGATATTGTGCTAGAAAAGAATTTTCCATTTATTTTTAATTTCATGATGGCTTTATTGAAAATTTTCTTTGTTTTTTCAAAATTATTGCAACAGAGTGAACAATTATCAATAATAGCATCAAAACTTTCATCTTCAAATTCATCAAGTTTTTGTTCATAATCTCCAATTTTAATTTCTTGTATACGGTGATTTAAATTTTCATTTTCTAGACATTGCTTAAATCTTTCTACTCCCGTTTTACTCCATTCTATGCCACTAACACTGAAACCTTCTTTAGCGCAAAACCAAAGATTAGCACCTGTGCCAAGTCCTAATTCTAGTATATTTATTTTACTTCTATCTTTAACATTGTAAAAATTCTTTGCAATAAAACGGATTAAATTTTCGCTAGGGTATTTCCCCCATTCTTTTTGGGAAAAAATATTTTCCCAAA
>NZ_MJXM01000083.1:0-1943 GCF_001762775.1 Campylobacter sp. BCW_6464
ACCCTTTCCATCCATTTATCTAATTTTCTTTCTTTAAGTTTTTCTTCTAAAGGAAGTATATTTTTTATCAAAGCGCTTTCTTGTGCTTTGATATGTCCATAAACTAATTCCATAAATTCTAAATGTTCTTTTATCCAAAGAATATTTTTATTAAAAACATCTTCTTTGGTTTTAGGATTTAAAACATAAATTCTAGCAAGATTAAGTTCAAATTGAGTTAGCAAGGGGCCTAAAATTTGTATCAAATCTTTTTGAGTATTGTAAAGTTCATCGATTTGAGTTTTGATTTTATCTATATCTTTAATGATCTCTTTGATAAGGGTTTCATTTTCTTGAGAATTTTGCAATACAATAAAAGAGTTTTTTATTTTATCATAGCTTTTAATAAATTTATCATTAAAATCTCTACAATGTTTAATACTTTGATAAACTTTATAATAAGCCTTAAGTAAAAACTCATTTTGTTTATTTAAACTTAAAGGTTCTAATTTTTCAAAAGGTTTATCTAAATCTTTATGAAGTAAATTTTCACAAGCCCAAAGAAAAGGTTTTTCTATAGTTCCTTCTATCCTTGCTCCACCTTCGGTACAGTTGTAAATTTTAGTATCTAAATATTTTTGTATTTTTTGTACATCTTGTTCTAAATTTTGCTTAAACATGAGCCAGACATGATGAGTTTTAACTTTCCCTTTTTTGCCATAAGCAAGAGTGTAAAGGTGTGGATACTTTTTACTTTCATAGGTTGCTGAGTTTTGATAATCATCAGGATGAGAATTGCCATTTTCAGCATAAGCTAAATCTTGTCCTATAAAAATGATTTT
Organism: Campylobacter sp. BCW_6464; assembly: GCF_001762775.1. Lineage (NCBI taxonomy): Bacteria > Pseudomonadati > Campylobacterota > Epsilonproteobacteria > Campylobacterales > Campylobacteraceae > Campylobacter > Campylobacter sp. BCW_6464. Next base: position 822 of record NZ_MJXM01000083.1, read on the forward strand.
TTTATGATTTAAATGCAAGGAAAGATAACAAGCCATATGTGCAACACTAAACCCCATGTTAAAATATCCAAAATAATCTAATTTTAAATATTCTATAAAGCTTGCATAGGTTGAAACTATGGTAAAATTATCGGTTTTTTTGTTTAGATAGTGTATAGCATTAGGGTGCACTACAGATTTGATAATAAAACAAACATCCCTATCAAATTCCCCAAAATCATGATTAAAAAATTCTGCTGTAATGGCTTTTCTTTCAAGCATACAAACATAATCAGGCTTTATACCATGCTTAGCTAAAATAGGATAAGAAGAATCTGCACAAAAAATCGTAGCTTTATTAGCATACTTTTTTAATAAAGGTAATTGTTTGGTTAAACTTGGTCCTGTAGAAACAATAATAGCTGTATCACTTAAATTCTTTCTTTTAGAAAGTAATTCTGTATAACTAGGATGAGTGATCATTTGAGGAAGATTATAAACAAATTGTTCTATGCCTTGAAGGGCATCAAGCGAATCATTACCATGAGAAATAATAGAATCTTTAAAATGCTGCGCTAGCTTTTTATTTAACTCCAAAACATCCTCATGAAATCTTTCATAATAATTACTCATCAGTTCTAAAAAATAAATTCTAGAAAATTGAAAGAAAGGTTTGTTAGAACAAAAATTAGAAAAAAATTCTATATCTAAAGAACTAGTTTCTAAAATCATCAATCTTGAATTTTGTAATTCATTTGAAAAATCTAAGATATGAAACATTGCCCAAATGATCTCTATATCTTTTTCAAAAACAACGATATGCTGATGATTTTTATTTTGTAATAAAGCTTTAAATAAAATTCCATTTCCAAAACCATAAAAATACAATACAGGATAAAGTAGGTATTTGTCATTGTAAGTGTTTAACATAGTTTGTAACTCTTTAATGGGGTTTTGATAAAGTAAATTTTCATTATACTCCCCCACTGAATTATCTTTTAGATTGATATCAAGATTATCTTTACCTAAGATAAGTTCAAATTTACTAGACTTGATTTCTTTTAAACTTTCTTTTAAAAGAATATTACCTAAAGCTTCAATATTTTTGTTAAAGAGCTCTTTTTGGGTAGGAGTGAAGGTCAT
>NZ_MJXM01000084.1:0-8724 GCF_001762775.1 Campylobacter sp. BCW_6464
AGGTCGCTTAGCTCAGTTGGTAGAGCGCCACCCTTACAAGGTGGATGTCATAAGTTCGAGTCTTATAGTGACCACCATTTTATAAAATCATAAATAGGTTTTATAATCTCTACTTCTTTACTTTGGATGCAGCGGTAGTTCAGCTGGTTAGAATGCCGCCCTGTCACGGCGGAGGTCGCGGGTTCGAGCCCCGTCCGCTGCGCCATCTTGTCTCGTTAGCTCAGCCGGTAGAGCATCTCCCTTTTAAGGAGGGGGCCGTTGGTTCGAATCCAACACGGGACACCATTTTTATTGTTAGGGTTATGACCCTTTCGTCTAGTGGCCCAGGACAACACTCTCTCTGTGTGGAAACAGAGGTTCAAATCCTCTAGGGGTCGCCAATCATAGGTCGCTTAGCTCAGTTGGTAGAGCGCCACCCTTACAAGGTGGATGTCATAAGTTCGAGTCTTATAGTGACCACCATTTTATAAAATCATAAATAGGTTTTATAATCTCTACTTCTTTACTTTGGATGCAGCGGTAGTTCAGCTGGTTAGAATGCCGCCCTGTCACGGCGGAGGTCGCGGGTTCGAGCCCCGTCCGCTGCGCCATCTTGCTTGGTAACAATTTTATAAGTATAATTTGCAAAATAATAAAAAATAGAGCTAAGGAAAAAAATGCTTATTATTGGACATAAATTATTAAAAAATTTAGATTTTTCTTTTATTGAAAGTGTTGAAGAAGTTAAAGATAATAAAGTTTATTGTATTGTTTATGATGAAAAATTGATTTCTTATTTAAGTCAAAATGATTTTGAATTTGCTATTTTAGTTCAAAATAAAGACGAGATATTTTTAGCCAATGCTTTAGGAGCTAAGTTTTTGCTTTGCAATGACAAAAAACTTGCAAAATTTGCTAGCAAGGTTGCAGAATTTTATGTTTTTGATAGTAGGGTTTTAATGATTGTTGATAAATTAGAGAATTTTAAAAAATTTTATAAATTAAAAATCGATGGAATGATTTTAAAAGATAATATAGATAATTTTCCTAAAAACTGATAAATTCTTTTGTAAAATAAGTGCTAATTGACGAGGTTTAAATAATGCAAAAAAAATCTTTTTTGAAAATTTACGGATTAATTCCTTTTTTACTTATAGCATTCATCAATGCTTTTGTGGATTTGGGACATAAAATTATTATTCAAAATACTATTTATAAGGCCTATGAAGGAAGTGAGCAATTATTTTTAAATGCTATAGTTAATGCTTTGATTTTACTTCCTTTTATTCTTATGCTTTCTCCCTCGGGTTTTTTAGCGGATAAATATCCAAAAAATATTGTAATGAAAATTTCAGCAATTTTCAATGTTATACTCACTTTAATAATTTGCATTTGTTACTATAGCGGTGCTTTTTGGATGGCTTTTATTTTTACTTTTATAATGGGAGCACAAGCAGCGATTTATTCACCAAGCAAATACGGTTTTATCAAAGAACTTGTAGGAAAAGACTTTCTTGCTATGGGCAATGGTGTAATTAATGCAGTAAGCATTATGGCAATCTTAGCAGGAATGGCTTTATTTTCTTTAAGTTTTGAAAGTCTTTATAGCTCTACATATAATCAAACAGATGAAATTTTAAAAGAAGTAGCGCCTTTAGGAATTGTGCTAATTATATTTTCTTGTATCGAAGTATTTTTTGCGTGGCGTTTACCTAAGCTCAAACAAACAAATAAAGATTTAGTTTTTAATAAAAAAGACTATATTCATGGAAAACTTCTAATAAATAATCTTAAGCTTGTTTTTAAAAATAAAACTATTTGGCTTTGCATAATAGGAATTTCATTTTTTTGGGCTATATCTCAACTTTATCTTGTTAGCTTTCCTGTCTTTGTCAAAAATGAACTTTTCATAGAAAATACTTTTTATGTGCAAATTTCACTCGCTTTTTCTGGTATAGGAGTGATTTTAGGCTCTTTAGTAGCTGGTAAATTTTCAAAAAATTATATAGAACTTGGACTTATTCCACTTGGTGCATTGGGTATGTTTTTAATGGCTTTTTTAATGCCTTATTTTATAAGTTTATTAAGTTATAGTTTTTTATTTTTCTTTTTTGGATTTTGTGGAGCTCTTTTTATCGTTCCTTTAAATACTTTAATCCAATTTCATGCCAAAGAAAATGAATTGGGGCAAATTCTTGCAGGAAATAATTTTTTTCAAAATATTGCCATGTTAGGATTTTTACTCTTAGCAACTTTATTTGCAAAATTTGAAATCAATGTGGTTTATTTGTTTTATTTTATTACTTTAGTAACCTTTATAGGAGGTTTTTATATACTTTTAAAATTTCCCTTTTCTTTAGTGCGTATACTTTTAAGCATAGCTTTTTTACAACGATACCGCTTACTTGTAGAAGGTTTTGAAAATATACCAGAAAAAGGCGGAGCTTTGCTTTTGGGTAATCATATTTCTTTTATTGATTGGGCTGTTGTACAAATGGCAATTCCAAGAAAAATTTATTTTGTTATGGAAAGAAGCATTTATTCTAAATGGTATATTAAATTTTTTCTTGATAAATTTGGCATTATTCCTGTATCAAGCACGGGAAGTAAGACGAGTTTAGAACTGATAGCAAAGCATATCAAAGAAGGTAATTTAGTTTGCTTGTTTCCTGAAGGTACACTTTCAAGACATGGACAATTAAATGAATTTAAAGCAGGATTTGAATTAGCTTGTGAATATTTAAGCGAAGATGATGGAAAAATTATTCCTTTTTATATAAGAGGACTTTGGGGTAGTGCTTTTTCAAGAAGCGATGAAGAATTTTCAGCAAGAAACCGCACTTTAAATAAAAGAAAAATTGCTATAGCTTTTGGTAAAGCTATGCCTTTGCATTCTAAAAAAGATGAAGTTAAAGCTAAAGTTTTTGAACTTTCTTTTATGGCTTGGAAATCACAATGCGAAGCTATGCATACTATAGCAAGAGCTTGGATAGATACAGCTAAAAAAAATCTAAATCAAATAGCTATTATCGATACACTAGCTGGAGATATTTCTTATAGAAAAATGTTGAGTCTTAGTTTAATTCTTAATTTTTTTATTAAAAGAAAATCCAAAGAATTAAACATTAACCCTCAGCGTGGAAGTTATGCTCCTAAAGAGGAAACTATAGGAATTTTATTACCTGCTTCTTTTGCAAGTTCTTTAACCAATCTATCTGTTTTAATCGCAGAAAAAATTGCAGTAAATCTTAATTTTACTGCTGGAGAAAAAGCTCTAAAAGCAGCTATAAAAAATGCGCAAATTTCACAAATTTATACTTCTAAAACTTTTTTAGAAAAATTAGCAAATAAAGGTATAAACCTAAATTTCGATACAAATATACATTTAATTTATTTTGAAGATATTGTAGAAGATTTTAAAATGCAAAAAACTAAAATTTTTAGCATGATGTTAGCAGTTAGTATCATGCCTAGTTTTATACTCAAAACCATTTTCACTCCTTCAAAAAACAATCTTGCCATCGCAGCTATTTTGTTTAGTAGCGGAAGTGAGGGTTCTCCAAAAGGTGTTATGCTCAATAACCGTAATATTTTAAGCAATATAGCACAAATTTCTGATGTGCTTTGCACAAGAAACAATGATGTCATTCTCTCATCTTTACCACCTTTTCATGCTTTTGGACTTACCGTAACTACATTTTTGCCTTTGCTTGAAGGTATTAAAAGTATCACTTTTGCAGATCCAACTGATGCCTTAGGGGTTGCCAAAACTGTTGCTAAAAATAATGTCACTATTATGTGTGGAACTTCAACCTTTTTAGGAATTTATGCAAGAAATAAAAAACTTGATGCTTTAATGTTTGAAAGCTTAAGAATAGTTGTATCAGGTGCTGAAAAACTAAAAAATGAAGTAAGAACTGCTTTTGAAATGAAGTTTAAAAAAAGCATTTTTGAAGGTTATGGAGCTACGGAAACCACGCCTGTGGCGAGTGTAAATTTGCCGAATCGTTTTGATGCGGATTATTGGCTTATACATCGTGCCAATAAAGAAGGAAGTGTAGGAATGCCTCTACCTGGAACTGCGGTACGTATTGTTAATCCAAATAATTATGAAAATTTAAAAACAAATGAAGATGGACTCATACTTATAGGCGGTCATCAAGTTATGGTAGGCTATCTTAATAACAAAGAAAAAACCGATGAAGTTATTAAAGAAATTGATGGCATAAGATGGTACAACACGGGAGATAAGGGACATTTGGATGAAGATGGTTTTTTATATATTGTCGATCGTTATTCTCGCTTTGCAAAAATTGGCGGAGAGATGATTTCTTTGGGTGCAATAGAAGAAGAAATTGCCAAATTCATAGATACTGAAGTGGTTAAATTTTGTGCCACATCTTTAGAAGATGAGAAAAAAGGGGAACAAATTGCTTTACTCATAGAATGTAATAATGAAATTTTTGAAAGAGTATGTGAGATTATAAAAAATTCTAATATACCTACACTTTTTAAACCTAGATATTATTTTCAAATAGAAAAAATTCCCCTCCTAGGTTCAGGAAAAGTTGATCTTAAAAAAGTTAAAGAATTAGCTAAAAATTTAGCCATATAATTTGAGCTTATAACAAAGCCCAAATTAAAATTGGCATAGAAACAAAAGCAAAAAGAACTCCAAAGGCTACAGCACTTACGGCTAAATTGCTATCTAGTTTAGCTTTCATTACCATAGCTCCTGCTAAGGTCATAGTAGGAGCTGCGCTTTCTATAATAGCAACAATGGTAGAATTTTTTAATTCTAAATTAAATATTTTTAAACAAAATACAAAAAATAAAGGAGCTAAAATCATTTTAGCAAAGATGACAATTACTGTAGGTTTGTAAGAGGTTTTAATCGCCATAAAGCCAAGTCCTAAACCTATGGCAAAAAGTGCAACAGGGGTTGCAGAAGCGCCAAATAAACGAATAGGAGAGAAAATAAATTCAGGTAAAGTAATTAATTTGCACAAAAAACCAAAAAGCAAAGCTAAAAAAGGTGGAAAACTAAGAATTTTTTTAACATTAGCAAGTAAACTGACTTTTTCTCCATTTCCCAAAGAAAGTATAAAAGGTCCAAAAAGTGATATAGGTAAAGTTGTGGCTAAAGCATCGTAAAATATAACTTCAGCGCTAAATTGTGGGTCATTAAATATACCAGCAACAATAGGCATACCCACAAATATAGTATTTCCAAAACAAGAAAGCAAAAACATACTGACTAAAGTTACTTTAGAAAAATGAAAAACTTTTCCAATAAGAATAGCAAAAAAAGCTGCTAGTATACAGCTAAACAATCCAATAAAAATAAAAATAATCAATGAAAAATCAAAATTTAAATGATATGCTTTATCGAAAATCAAACAAGGTAAAGCAAAAATAATAGCAAAATCTAAAAAAGTCCTAGCTTGTTTTTGTTTTAAAACGCCAATTCTTTTGGCAAAATATCCGCCTGCAAGTAAAATAAAAATTGTAAATAATGGTATAAAAACAAACATTGAATAATCCTTTTTAAGGGATGGTTTTTGAAAACGGATAGAATTATATTCTTTATACTTAAAAAAAATCTTAATATTTTTTAAGTTTTTTAAAAAAACCAATATTTTTTATTTTTTGTAACTTTAAGAAATTGTAAGTTGAAATTTGATTTTGAATAGTTGGTATTTTAAGTTGAATGATTATAATTTTAAATAATGGTGCGGTTAGCGAGATTTGAATAATGCTAATAAAAACACTACTATACAATATTTATAAATAGCATAAAAATAAAAAGTTAGGATAAAAGTTAGGAAAATTATAAACATTATGTTTATTCCTATTTTTTTAATATTTTTACCATTGTATTTAAAAGTGTATATTAAAGAGTTGATTGAATATATACCGCTCCCGCTAAAAGAAGCGAGAGCATAGGCGAGTGATTGATTGTTATATATTGTTTGAATTGGAGTTTAATTTTTTTCAATTTCTTCAAGATTATATAATGGTTTTCTTACATTTGTACTAATTTTATATTCCTTAATATATCCTGACTTAACCCAATTTCTAATTGTTAGGATATTTACATTAAGCATCTTTGCTATTTCTTCTCTATTATAATATTTTTTAACCATTTTTCTTCTCATTTGTGGGGGAGTTCTTTTATTTTCTGAAAATCGAGAATGGTTTCTTTTGATATGTAATAACCTTTTTCTAATTTAAAGCTTTTTAGAGCACCTCTTGAGATCCATGTACGAACTGTTGTATGGGTTACAGAGTACATTTTTGCAACTTCATCGACAGAATAATAAGTTTGCTCTTTAAAGCTTCCATCTTCTTGTAGTTTTTTAATTATTTTCATTCTATTGTTATCCTTTCTAATTTTTTTCTATAAAATCTTTTTCAAGCAAATAATCTTTGTTAATGTTTAAAGAATTTTTAGCTCTTGTAACTGCCACATACAAAAGATTTAATTCTTCTTTTGCTATGGTAATTTGTTCTCTTTCTTCAAGTTCTTGCTTGATGTTTAAAAAATCATCAATAATTTCAACATTATTCCACTCTAAACCTTTGCTCTTGTGTCCTGTACTTAATATCAAATCAGCTTGTTCTTGTTTTTTAACACAACTTTTTTCAATATCTTTAATAAGCTTTATAATATCGCTATGCACATATTTAAAAAGAACAAATATTTTTTGTTTTAAGTCAACCTCTTTAGTTAGTTTCGTTGATATATTCAAGAAGTTCTTTTAAGTCGGCAAATTTTGCAATAAACTGATTTTTGATATATTTGTGTTTTTTAAACAGAAGATTTTGTATGTCTAATAACTCATCAAAACTATAACTATTCACCCCTCCCACAAAAAATAATTTTTTATTCAAATTTTTTACTGCTATATCAAATAGTTTAGCATTGGTTCTACATATTATAGCTTTTGCTTCATTTTCATCATTTCCCTTTCTTGGTTTTAGCGTTCCTTTAAAATCTCTTGGGGCATTTAAAATTCCCAAATAAGAATTGGCAATAGTAGCTATGCTTTGTGGGCATCTAAAGCTTTGAGTTAGATATAAAATATGAGATTTTGGCATAGATGCTAATACTTCTAAGGAATTTACAGCACCTCTGAATTTATAAATGCTTCGGAATGTATCTCCTATAAAAACTTTTTTAGCTTGCTTTTGGTTAAGAACAATGTCGATAACACAAGCGTTGATATCCTGTGCTTCATCCACTAAAATAAAATCATATTCTAGCTTTGGTTTTGTAAGTTGAATTAAAAGAAGTTATAAATAATTATTTGTATAGCAAAGAACTTGAAAATATAGATTTTACATCTATAAAATTGTTTGAAGGACTAATTGCAAAATATAAATTTTTTACACTGAAGATAAATTAAATACAATAAAACTAAAGTTTTATGAAATTGTTGGAATAAAACTTAAAAACATCAATAAGATAAATCAAGATAAATATTTATTATCAATTTCTGATGTTGTATGTGGATTATATGAAATTTTATTTATATAGATAATATATATTTAAAGAACACTTTATTGTTTTATAGGTGTATTTTTAGATCTTGTAGAATATTCTTTAGATTATCAAGATGAAATGCAAATAAACGATATAAAAACGACTTTTTTAGTCAATTTTCTTAATTATTTAGAAAATAATTCAAAAAATGGCAATAAACTATCAAAAAAAACAAAAATAACTTATTTGAGAGTATTAACTAGCTTTTTTTCTTTTATAAGCGATAATAATGATGATTTGTTTGTTTTTTCCTTTGATATGAAGAAAATTAGATTTAGAACAGAAAAATCAGAAGAAAATTAAATTATCTTAATGAAAATGAAATTATAAGGCTAAATAATGTTTTAGAGAAAGAAAAAGCAAAAAAAGAAGTTTACAATAGTTTTAGAAAAAACTTATGCTTTATGGAGGACTTAGAATTTCTGAAGCTTTAAATGTAAAACTTTGTGATTTTGAAGAGGTTGATGATGAAATATTAAAAATATCCATAATAGGCAAGGGCGGTAAAGAACAATTTGCATTTATTAAAAAAGAAGAAGTAGATGATGAGCTTGAATATTTTAAAGAAAATATCCAAGATAGTGATTACATAATGCAAACTAGCACAGGAAAACATTTAAATAGAAGCAATGCTTTTTTGATTGTAAATAATATTTACGCTAAAGCTTTGATCAGCAAAAAAGGACTTCATTTGCTTAGACACACTTTAGCCATGAGATTAACAGCCAAAGGAACAAACCTTGTGGAATTCTAAGACATGCAAAACTAAATACTACTGCTATATATGCCAAAGCAACAAATGATACAATAAAAGCTGCGTTATTGAATAATTAATTTTTCTAAAATTGAGTATTTGCATAGACTTCAAGAAGAAGTCTATGTGTTTAAAATTGTTCTAATAAAAGTTTAGGTTCTCCGCCAAGTATTTTGATGAAATTTGCAATTCTTGATTGTATTATTTCTACGGAATACATACCTCCTAAACCGCCTAAAGCATAAAATAATTCTTCGAAAATGTCTTCTTTGTTAAATTCAAGTTCTTCTATGTCAATAAGATCAGGAGTTCGGCTACATTTTTGTAAATTTTGATATATTTTGACTAAAATCTTGATTTTTTGTAGATTACTTTCAGCCTCTAAATAAGAATTTAAGTGTATTATTAGGGTTTTTATGAGTTTTTCTCTATTTTCTTTATTTTC
>NZ_MJXM01000085.1:0-5153 GCF_001762775.1 Campylobacter sp. BCW_6464
TATTAAGTTTTCTTTCTTTGCTTTTTCTTTTTTGATTAAGTCAATCGTTTCAAAGATAGCCATCCACTTGTCTTTATTTTTAGGACTCTTTAACTTTCTAAGAGCTTCAGTATAGATTTGATGAACGCGTGTCACGCTAAGATTAAGTTCTTTAGCTATCTCTTCAAAACTCATTTTTTAGCCAAGCATTAAAAATGATGCGGCAGCTTCTATGTGTTTAAGCTCAACCGCTTTCCCATCTGCAAATTCACAAGCTCTTTTTAAAAGCTTCTCACTTTTTCTAAAGTTGCCACGAGCGAGGTTAAAAACCAAATCAATTGCCTTTTTCTCCTCCACATCAAAGTGCTTACAAAGCATTTTTAAGTCTTCATCTTTTAAACCTTCTTTGTTTTGGTAGCAAAGTCCTTTTAATTCCCATTTTGCACCAATTCTAGAGCTTAGTTGTCCGTACTCGTTGTAATCATTTCTGCCAATGCCTGTAAGATTGTTTTTAAGTTTTCTAGTACCTACTAAGATTAAAGCAGTATTTGAAAAATCATATATGCGTCTTAAGCACTCCAAAGCACGAAACGGCAAATGCTCACTCTCATCTATAATTAAAACCTTTGAAGTTCTTGCTAACTCGCTAGCAATGCCTCTAATCTTATCATCCAAAGAACCTTTAAAACACACATTGAGTTTATTTTCAAGCCCCACCAAAAGCATTCTTTTACTAGTTTCTGTTGTAGCTTCAAAAAGCACCACTCTTGTTCCATTTTTAGTGGCATATTCTTTAATGGCTCTGCTTTTTCCAGTCCCCGCTTCGCCAATGATTACTCCCATTTCGCGATTGCTCATGGCACTTTCAATGGTTACATTAATCGCCTTTGCATCTTTAGTGGCAATAAAAGGTGTTTGAAGCTCTTTCATGCTTTTTTCTTCCACAAAGCTTTTAATGTATTTTTCAAGTAAAGGCTCTACTTTTGAAGCGTATTTATAGCTACTTCCTTCTTTCATATAGCCCACCATATAGCTTTTATTAATCCCTAAACGATCGGAGAGATTGTTTTGAGAGATGTTTTGGGTGCTTAAAAACTTTTTAGTAAGTTCTACTAATTCCATTTTTTATCCTTTTGTTTTTTTTATGAGTAAAAACTCTTTAAAACTTGGATTAATCAAGCTTTAAACAATTTTTAACCAGCAAAATATTTCTTTTCGACAAAAGCTTCCATGTCAAACTCGCTTTCATCATTATTTATTTCTTTTTTAGCATTTAAAATAAGCTCATCTGCATTAGCATTGTTTTTAATCTCTTCTAATTCTCTTTGAGTTTTTAAAGTTTCTTTTGCAAGGGATTTTTGATGCACCTCTTTAGCTTCTACGAGTGAGTTTTCAAAAGCACTTTGTAAATCTTGTAAGTCTTGTTTAATATTAAGTTTAGTAAAGGCGGCAATCTCATCTTTTTTAAGCACTTCTTTAATCGCTTTAACTTCACTTTCATAACCTTTTTTAAGCATTTTATAGCTTTCTTTACTAAGTTTAGCGATACTTTCATCAAGTGCTAGACAAAGGAAGTTTCCGCTTAAATCATAAATGAAAAGCTCTTTAATATTATCGATATTTTGTACACATTTAACTTTTGTGCCAACACTTGGCATTAAAGCACTTTTATAAACTCTACTTTCAAAGTTAATGCCTTTTTTACCCACGACCCTAAGTTCTTTATTTCCAGCGTTAAACAAAAATTCTTCATAAGATATTTTTACAATAGCTCTATCGCACGAGTTCCAAAGCTCAAGTGGAGTTTTAACGCCTTTTTTGCGGCGAACTTTGCTCATGTTCCATTTAATCACTTCAGCTTCTAAAAACTCACAAGCTTCGCTGAATGTGTGAAGGAGTTTTTGATTAGTTTTTTTGGCAAAGCCGTATTCATCTTTAGCTTTTCTTTCTTTCTTAGGAGTTTTTTGCTCTATCATTTCTCTTTTGGCAAGATTATTGCCAATATGTCCATGCATTTTAGAAATTCCTGCATGTTGAAGTGTCCCAAAGCGTCTTTCAACTAAAGCTTTTTGTTCTCCTGCATAAGCAATAGCTGCATCATAGGTAATATTAAGCCCATCAAGCAAGCTTTGAAAATCTTTAGAAAGATAATCTTTTCCATTATCCCCTTTAATCATATCAGGCTTACCAAATTGATCTATAGCTTTCCATAAAAGACGCGTCAAACTTAAAGAATTTGATTTACTTACTAAAGTAGCCACACCCATACCACTAAAGACATCAACGACACTTAAGATGTGAGGGCGGAAAGGCTCTAGCGTTTCATCGTCTCTTACTATAATATCAGCTGGGGAACTATCGATTTGCCAACACATGTTTTTCATGTCATATAGCTCTCTTTGATTTCCTTGTGCAGGGAGAAACTTAGATTTTGCACGATCTAAGCCTTGAGTGATAATACAATGTTCTAATGGTTTATCTTTATAGTAGTTTTTAATGAAATTTTGTAAGGTTTTTACACTAAAAAGCGGTTTTACCTCTCCTAAATCAAAACCTATGAAATCATAATTTTCTTTAGTGGCTGCTTCTTTGTGGATTTGCCACCAAAGTTCAGTAAAGTTAAAACCACCTGCTGCAAAGGTGCGATATTCTCTTAAAGCGTATTCTTGCATCCAAGTGCTAAGTTTAGTTTTATCTTTGCGGTGAAGTCCGCGAGTGTCGATAAGACCTAGAATGCCATTTTCTTTATATGCTTTGCGAATTCTAAAAATTTCTATTTTAGAAATACCACATATCTCTAAAGCTCTTTTTTGTTTTAAACCACCTTCAATATATTTTTCTACTTGCTTTAAAGCCTTAAGCTTTTCTCTAGCATTGTTTTTAATCTCATCGCTTAAATTTTCAAATTTTAAATTTAAAACAGCCAAATCATCATTCATTTTTGACTCTGTTAAATTTAAATTACTGGTTTTTAAACTATTATTTGCAGTTTTTAAATTATCGGTAGTAATAATTTCACTCAATTTAACTTTTTGCATTTTTTCATCATAAATTAAAGTATTTTTACTGATTAATTGCTTATTAAAGGCGGTTAAAAGCTCATCTTTACTGATTTTAAATAGTAGTTTTTTACCACCGCGTCCACCTTTTTCGTTATCCACTTTTAACCACTCATATTTATTTGAGTTTCTACTTACTGCAAGCCTCAAAGCTCCTGTGCTTACATTAAAAGTTTGTGCGGCTTCTTTGGTTTCTAAGAAGTAACTCATGAACAAGCCCTAGGCATTTCATCAATGATTTTAAGCTCAAAAAGCTTCTCATAAACAGCTTTTGTGTTAGTTTTTGCTTTGTATTTTTCAGAATAAAGTCCATTAACTACACGAAATAAACTCATATAGTGAAGATTATGTTTTTGAGCAAATTTTTTAAGATTGATACCATTATCTTCAAAGTATTGTTTTAACAAAATATCTCCTTTAATTTGTAATTTTTATTTCAAATTGATATTTTTTAAGATACAATTTGTAAATAATTTTTCAAATTATAAGACAAAATGCGAATTAAGTCAAGTTATTTTATCGCATTTTGTGAATTTTTTAATAAAAAAGGTTCATAATGTATAAAACAACAGACATTTTGAATAGAGTTTATGCTATTTTAAATATTACCGACGACAAGGAATTTTGTGGAATTTATGAGATAAAACCCAATACATTAAGTACTTGGAGAACTAGAAATACCATCCCTTATGAGTTATTATTGAAAATATCAAAAGAACAAAATATATCGCTTGACAGCATCTTTTTTGGCAAAATGCGAATTAATGATGACAATTTGCAATTAAGATACTATACGGATGTTGCTGCCGCTGCTGGATATGGTGCAATAAATAGCAAATTGGAATATACGGAAATAGTAATAAGCAAAAAATTTGCTTGCGAGGCATTGGGATTGCCGCCTTTAACAAGGCTTGATATTATTAAAGTTATAGGGGATAGTATGGAGCCTTTTATTCATAATGGAGATGTTATAGCTGTTGATGTTAGTAAAAATAAACTCGAGCTTGTAAAAAATGGAGATATCGTGGTTATTAATCTTGATGGTGAAATTTACTGCAAAAAGCTCCTCAAGCAACCTTTTGTAAATGAAATTGTATTGAGCTCTATGAATTCTTTTTATAAGGACATTGTTGTTAATATAGATCAAATTAGCTGTGCTGAAATTATAGGCGTTGTTTGTAAAGCAATTTCAATTAAAACTTTTGAAAATGCTATTATAAAATATGAATGATGCTATATTTTATTATTGCAATATTAATTATAATAATTGCTTTATTTATTTATTCTGGTTTTAAAACGGAATTGAAATTAAAAAAAATAGCAGATGGTGCTCTTACTAAACAAGATTTAAAAGAGATAGAAGTAATATCTAAATATTATGAAATTTCTTTAATAGAAGCAGCAAAAATTCATTATGGTAAAGCTATTATTACAGAAGAAATGATCGAAAGATTAGAAAGACCCTATCGAGAATTATATGAACAATATAAAAAACTTTCTATAAATGAGCAAGGAAAATTTTTGCACAATTTGCTTTTAAATAATCAAGATGAATATGCAGAAGCAATAAGATTTATTCAAATTGCAGAAGAAAGCGTTAATATAGCTTTAAAATCAAAAAATAAAGATATTGCAGAAAGCAGAAGAAAACTTGCATTAGAAATAGAATAAAAAATACAGAAAGGATATCCTAAAGCCTATGGCTTAATTATAGATATAATTCAGCTTTTGGAAGATAATTATGATGTAAATCTTTTTGAAAATCAATGCATTAAGTATTATGAAGAAGCTCAAAAGTTAAAAACCATTAAATCCAAGCAAAAAAGAATTGATTATATAAATGATTTAATAAAAGAAGCTGAAATAAATCCTAAAATCGATGAGAAATTTGTTAATTTTTGGAAAAATAAAGTAAAAGAAATACAATAATTACATTTTAAGTTTAAGGTTTGTAGAAAAATAAAATGCAACCAAAAAGTATCATTTTATTTTTCTATGGTTACATTTTATTTTTCCGCCGACATTATTCAAATAAAGAGTAAAATAATTAAATAAGGAGAAATTATGCTTAAAAAATTAGCAAGTTCATTGATTTTAGGTTCTTTGTTAGCTAGT
>NZ_MJXM01000085.1:5203-6695 GCF_001762775.1 Campylobacter sp. BCW_6464
AATGGTGCTTTAAGTGATAATTCTCAAGGGGTTAAAGCTCTTAATTTAGATGAGATGAAACAAATTAAGGGTGGGTATATAACCTATTTAAAACGACTTAGTGATAATGAAGTTATAGCCTTTGCCAAACCTGATTGGAATTTGGAATTAACTTTATTTCAAGATAGTAACGGAGATCAATATTATTGGAATAGAGAAGGACTTGTTCGATTTGGTGGAATGTGCGGTATAGAAACTACAAATTGTTTGGTTAATGGTAAGCATTCCTATATCAATCAAAAAAGACTTTGGGAAACTATGAGTATAGTGGGCGATGACCCTTATCGTAACTTTCTTGGATATACTGTGAAAAGAAATATTGGTATTTCTAATTTAGGGAAAAGATTTGTGTATTTTTCTTATGGAGTGGCTGTAATCAACGAACAATCAGGTTCTTGATATAGAGTAAAATCAAGTCCTGTTTTGAATAATTACAGAGTAGTTAAGGAAATCAGTTCAAACTATAAAGACTTTTTAGAAAGATATCTTGGTGGGTATTCTATCAAGTAAAGAGGAAAAACTAATGATAAATAGTCTAAACTCAAATTTAAACTATGATTATAACACTTCAAATTTTAAACAAGATAAAAATATTGATTTTAAAATCAACAAACACGGAGTAGCCGTTATAACAGGAGAAGGTGCTTTGCCTTATCGTGGAAAAAAATTTGAGTATAATCCTAAAATATTCGGACTTGATGAAAGTATTAGCAAAAAAGATATGCAAGAATTTAACAACTTTATGAAGTCAAATGCTTTAAAAGACCCCAATAAAATAGAAAAATCCCCTTTAAAAGATTTTAATCCTGCTTATACAAAATGGGACCCAACTACGGAGAAAATGATGTTAGGTTTTTTTGCTTCTTATTCTAAGATGTTTCATTTGGGCTACGACATCATCAAAAAAGCCGATGAATTTTATAAAGAATTTGACGCACTTATAAGTAAAGATTTAAGCTTAAATGAGTTTAAAACTAAATACATAGATTTTAAGCAAAGACACGATGAATTTGTGAAAGAATACGAAATGGCTATGGGTGATAAAATGTTGCTTTCTAGTGATGATGAAATTATCACTCAACAAAGTGAAAAACCCTTCAAAGCCATTCAAGGCGAAAGTAAAAACAAAGAAACTTACAAAGATGATAGCACAAGAAACGAACTTGTAAAAAAACTATTAGAAGGTAAATTTAGCACTAGTAAAGAATTAGAACTTCTTTTTGGTATGAAATTTAGCGATGATGATACAGGAGAATTTAACAAAATTATTTCTCAAAATACTGCACAAAAAAGTATAGATATTAAAGCTTGATAATGCAAAAAGGGCAAAAAGAATTAATAAAATACTTACAGAGAAAACAAAAAATTGATATAACAATTTAAATCACATTAAGGAGAAATTATGCTTAAAAAATTAGCAAGTTCATTGATTTTAGGTTCTTTGTTAGCTAGT
>NZ_MJXM01000085.1:6745-28970 GCF_001762775.1 Campylobacter sp. BCW_6464
AATGGTGCTTTAAGTGATAATTCTCAAGGGGTTAAAGCTCTTAATTTAGATGAGATGAAACAAGTTAAGGGTGGGTATCAAGTTGTGTTCTTACATAATGGAACTCAATGGAATCCAGCAGATGAACTATATGCCATAGCAAAATACACTGAAGGAGAATTGCAATATATGGCAAACTACCTTCAAGGCAATGCAAACGCTCCACAAGGGCTTTGTGGTATAGATCAAACATCTTGCTCAAATCCTAGTAAAAATAGATTTACAGCATTTTTACAAGTAACACAAAATTCTCTCTCTATCCTTCCTGTATATACAGTTAAAAGACAAGTAAAAGTTTCTGATTTAGGAAAACCTTATGTTCTTTTCACTTATGGAGTTGGAGCATATGATACACAAAATCAGCAAATGTATAAATTTAATTCTAGCCCTATGTTAAATAATAATATGATTATTAAAGAAATGGCAAACAAATACAAAGGGCAAATGGAGTCTGCTCTTGGAGGGTGGTATGCAAGATGATTACTTTAAGTTCTTTTAATAGATATTTTGGAAATAATCCTCTACAGACACTTACTAAAATTAGAGATGAAAGTATCGAAAATGGAAATCCTGAGCTTACAAAAGAAGCAAGAGAAAAACTTGGTAATAGTTTTATAAATATGTATAAGGATTATGTGAAACTAAGCGATAAAGTAGAATTGGTTGAAGGATCAATAGAAGATAAACTTAGGAAAAATGAATTTTCAGAATCTGAGGTTAAAAGCTTATTTAAATGGATAGATGAAAATACAAAATCACCCCATTGGATGGAAGTTGATGGGGTGAGTTATGATGAAGCTTATATTAAAGTTTTTCATACAAGTAAAAATATAGACGAATTTAAAACAAAATATCTTGAGCTTCAACAAAAATATTTAGTCGATTTTAGAAATATTAATTCATCGCAAAAAAATTCAGAAGAAAACAAAGAAGAAGCTTTTAAACCTATACAAGCAGAAAGTAAAAACAAAGAAACTTACAAAGATGATAGCACAAGAAACGAACTTGTAAAAAAACTATTAGAAGATAAATTTAGTACTAGTAAAGAATTAGAACTTCTTTTTGGTATGAAATTTAGTGATGATGATGCAGGAGAATTTAATAAAATCCTTTCTTTAAATTCTACACCAAAAAGTATAGATATTAAGGCTTAAAGATTTAAAAGTCTTTAAATTCCTAATCTTAATAAAATAAACCTATTAAAACTTATATAATAAAGAACTTATTATAAATTTTTAGCTAGAATGGAATTTATTTTAACTAAAGGTTGAAAAATGAATGAAAAAATAAGCCAAGATTTAGAAAAATTTGCTAACATACCAAACCTAAAAAATGCCGTAACTTTTTTTGGTTCAGCAAGACTTAAAGAAGATAATTTTTATTATCAGCAGACTAAAATTTTGGCACAAAAATGTGTTCAAAATGGTTTTTGTGTGATAAGTGGTGGAGGAGGAGGCATTATGCGTGCAGCCAACGAAGGTGCTTTTTCACAAAAAAATAATACAAATTCAATGAGTTCTGTAGGGTTTAATATATTTTTACCTCACGAGCAAAAACTTAATGATTTTGTAGAATATAATATTACTTTTGAGAGCTTAGCCATACGCAAAATGGCTCTTATTGAAAAGAGTCTAGCTTTTGTGATCTTCCCAGGCGGCTTTGGAACACTTGATGAATTGTGTGAAATTCTTACATTAAAACAATTAGAATTTAAAAAAGATGTTCCTATTATTTTGTTTGGGAGTGAATTTTGGCGAGGTTTTGATGAGTTCGTCAGAAATTCTTTGCTCAAACTTGAAGTGATTTCTAAAGGAGATGAGTTAAAGTATAAAATCACTGACGACTTGAATTTTATAATTAATACTTTAAAGGAAATTTAATGAAAATTCTAGTCGCTATGAGTGGTGGAGTTGATAGTACAGTCACTGCTTATAAACTTAAAAATTTAGGTCATGAAGTTATAGGTTGTTATATGAAGCTTCATGGCAAGCCAAATTACCACGAAGAAAATATCAAAAAAGTAGAAAAAGTTGCAAACTTTTTGCAAATTCCTTATCATATTTTAGACTTACAAGAAGATTTTAAAAACAAAGTTTATATGCCTTTTGTAGATACTTATAAAGAGGGTAAAACACCAAATCCTTGCGCTTTATGCAACCGTTTTATCAAACTTGGAAAACTTTTAGAATTTGCTAAAAGTTTAGGTTGTGAAAAACTTGCCACAGGGCATTATGCAAGACTTGAAAACAACTTAATAAAAACCGCAGTAGATGAAAGTAAAGATCAAAGCTATTTTTTAGCTAGTGCAGATAAAGAAGCTTTAAAATATCTTATTTTTCCGCTAGGCGAAATGAAAAAAGAAGATGTGAAAAAATTTGCTTCCACTATAGAGGTTTTAAAATCTTTTGCCACTCAAAAGGAAAGTTCTGAAATTTGCTTTGTTGAAGATACTTATGTGCAAGTTTTAGATCAGTTTATGGATACAAAAATTCCTGGAGAAGTATTAGATAGTAGCGGAAAAGTAGTAGGCAAACATGAGGGCTATATGCACTATACCATAGGCAAAAGAAGAGGCTTTGAAGTGCGTGGGGCACATGAGCCACATTTTGTTTTAAAAATCAATCCTAAGCAAAATCAAATCATCGTAGGAACCAAAGAAGAACTTAAAATCAGTGAATTTAAGCTAAAAAATATCAATCTTTTTATAGACGCTAAAGAGCTTGATTGCGAAGTAAAAATCCGCTATCGCTCAAAATCTACACCTTGCAAGGTAGAAATTTATGAAGATAAAAGTGCAAAAATCACTCTAAAAAATCCTGTTTATGGACTTGCTAGCGGACAAATGGCAGTCTTTTATGATTATGATAAAGTCATAGCAAGCGGTTTTATAGAATAATTTCTAGGAATTAATTCCTAGAAATTATTAATAAAATCCTAAAATTTTCCACCAAAAAAGCCCAACAGCTATCATCACTACTATATCAACTATGGAAATCACAAAACCTATACTCCACCATTTTTTAAGAGTTACATAGCCTGTTCCAAAAATAACAGGAGCTGTTCCTGTTGCATAGTGAGTTAATGCCATCATAACATTACCTGAAGCTATCATAATAAAAGCATAAAGAAGTAGTGGTGCTCCTAAGGCAAGCCCTGCACTATAAAAAACAAAAAACATTGCTGATATATGAGCTGTAGCGGAAGCAAAGAAATAGTGCGTATATAAAAAAGCAAGGCTTAAAAATATCATAATAGAAATTTCCCCAAGTCCCATAGCAGAAGCAAATTTACCTAAAACTTCAGCTAAAAACTGAGTAACACCAAGTTTGCCAAGTAAAGTTGCCATCATTACAAGAACTGAAAACCATACTAAAGTATTCCAAGCAGCTTTTTCAGCCAAAACTTCCCCAAAAGTTAAAACTCCACTAATTAACACCAAAGACAACCCAAGTAAAGCCACGCTAGTCGCATCAAGAGAAATTCCAAAAAACAAGCCCAAAGTTCCAGCCCATAAAAGTAAAAGCAAGACAAAAACACTGAGCATGATTTTTTCACTATTTTTCATTTTTCCAAGCTCTTTTAATTTGTCTTTAGCAAAAGTGGAAGCATTAGGCGTGGATTTAATTTCTGGCGGAGAGAGAGAAAATAAAGCACCAAAGGCATCAAAAGCATAGCAGCTATACCAGGTAAAAACATCCCTAAAGCCCATTGCCCCCAAGTTAAATGCACTTCTAAATTTGTAGCTTGTGCTATAAGATCAACCACCAAAGGATTTGGAGCTGTAGCTGTAATAAACATAGCTGATGAAATAGGATTAGCTTGATAATTTACCAAAGAAAGATAAGTGCCTATTTTATTTTGCGTTCCATCTTCAGGAGTGGATTTAAAACTTCTTGCAATAGCTTGAACTATAGGATTTATGATAGCCCCTGCTCTTGCAGTATTTGAAGGAGTAACTGGAGCTAAAATGGTTTCACAAAAAGCTATAGAATAAGCAATATCTAAGGTTTTTTTACCAAAAATACTGATAAAATGATAAGCCAAACGCTCTCCAAGTCCTGTTTTAATAACTCCACGAGCCACAATAATAGAAATCACTATAAGCCAAATAAGAGAATTTGAAAAACCACTTAAAGCATCTTTTATACCTGTTTTAGATTTTAAATTTGATATAGCAGTATTTACCTTTTCATCTATACTCTTTTGAGATAAAAAATCAAGTGCTAAAGTATTTAAAGCTGAAATTTTAGTCTCATCAATAAGTTGTTGCGTAGAAGTTTTTGAAGTAGCCTTGGTGTAAATTTTACTTAGATTTTCAATCTGGTAATTTACATCTGTGCTTGATTTTAAAATTTCATCAACTTTTGCTTTTAAATTTCTACTTATATTAGCATTGATTAAAGCCTGCAAAATAGAGGCTTCAACTGCCTCATCCATAGTTGTTTTATAGATATTAGAATTATCTCTTAAAACAATTCCCTCAAGAGTTTTTATATGTGTAGCACGCACAGAACTTTGGGTAGTGGTAATGCCACTAAGAGCTATTATGGCAATAGCTATCATACAAACAGCCCCCAAAAGGCATTACTTGCAAAATCACTGCCATAATCACAGCAATAAAAAGCCCAAGAAAATGCCAAGAATTATCTTCCAAACCTACAGGAGTAGGCATAAGCCAAAACACAGCTGCAATTAAAATACACAGCACCAACAAGGGAATTTTACTTCTGTTCATTATTTATCCTTTGATATTGGTAATGTAATTTACAATGCTTAAATTTTAATTAACTAATATTTTAATAAATCTTAAAATTACAATTTTTAAATAAATTTTTAATTTATTGTTACAAACATACATAATTTTTTACGTTATTAAAGAAGCTAGTCTAATTGAAAAATAAATAGGGAATTTTAAATGAAGAAAACCCTTCCCCAGATAACTGCGGCACACACTAAAATCAAGTGCTCTGCTGTGTTCCCACCCTGAAGCGGTGCTTAAAAATAGCATTGCACAGGTCTAAGAAAAGGCAAAGAAATTATATCATAATATACTTAAAAAGTGTTGAGCTATAAAAACTAAATATAAAAATGTATAAATATGTAACAAATTGGTTATATTTTGTATAAATTTTTAAATTTAATTTGCAAAATTATTGTTTTTTTCAAGGAAATACGATTATATAGATATATTATATAAATTTTTAAGGAAAAATCATGGAAATCAAATGGAGTAAAGATTTTAGCATTAAAAACATACAATTAGATAAACAACACGAACTAATTTTTGAAATTGCTGAAATTGCAAACGATTTAGCTTTAAAAATTCAAGATAATGATGTGCAACACAAAAATGATTTAAAACAAATTCTTACAAAGTTATTCCAATATGTAAAAATTCATTTCAAAGATGAAGAAAAATTTATGGAAAGCATTGATTTTCCTTTGATTGAAGAACATAGAAAATCTCATCAAATATTATTAAAAAAGACTAAAGAACTTTTAGAACACTCAAATGATATTGTTAAAATGTCATTTGAACTTTCAACATTGACCAAAGATTGGATTTTAGATCATTTTGCTATTGAAGATTTATGGATAGCTAACTTCACAAAAAAAGCTCTACATCTTCAAGAGATTCATTATAATCTAGAGCAATACATAAAATTAAAATCGATTAGGCAAGATTTAAAGACTGAAAAAACCTATGATTATATTTGCAACTGTTATTTGCGTACTCATGCAGTTCCACAAACCATACACGAAGAACTTGTTAGCAAAGAAAATACTTTAAAATGTGAAAAATGTGGACAAATTTTAGTGCATTTAGATCATATTGATTTAAATCAAAATTATGAAATGTTAAATCATATCCTCGAAAACATAGGAGTGTAATGATGAGCTATGAAATAAAAACTTTAGAAACTTTCAATCCTTTTGAAAGTTTAAAATATGAACAAGCCAGCACAGATCAAATTCTTGATTTTAGAATTATAGATTTTAAACTTCTGTGTTCTAATATAAAACCAGCAAAAACAAAAACTTATGAAAGAAAGGATTTTGACTTATTTTATGCGGATGATTTTTTTGTAAAAAATTACAATACCATGGTGCAAAAATTTCTTATAGAAATTTATCCAAAAACACAAAAAAACTGTTTCGTGGTTAAGCTTAAATCTAATCCTAGTTTAACTTATCTTAAGGCCAATATTAATTTTTTGGATAATTTTAAATACTATCCAAATTTAAAATTTGACATTTTACAAAATATTTATAAAGTAATGATCAAACAAAAATTTTTAATCTTAAGACTTGATAAAAATTTATTTGACAAGATTGATGATTTTATCTTATCAATACAAAAAAGTCCATCTATTAAAGAAATAGAGCTTGAAATTGCCAAAGGTGTAGATAAGATTGAACATAAAAGTGATGAAATTATTTATCATAGAGATGTTAACGAAGAATGTTTTGACGAAAATATTAACTATGATGAAGGAAACTACTGTAAACCTATTGAAAAAAATGAGCTACTTTTTGAATACATTTATAGAATTCTTGGAAAAGAAGGACGAAATTTAAGAGGAGAAATCCTTCATTTAAATCCAATAGCTTTTTTTGATAATCCTTTTATCATAAAAGATGAAAGCATTTATACAGAAGAACTAGAAGATAGAATTAAATATTTTAGTGCAAATTATGGATTTTTAAATAAAGACCGATCAGGATATAGTGTTACAAATAATTTAAAATTATCACAAGTAGGACTTAAAACAACCGGTTCAATCAAAACAAATACTGATGAAAATATAAACTTAGAAATCACTAATTTTGATATAAATGATGATGCTGTTAAATCAGGTATTGTAAATGTTCAAGCTTCAGACATAAAAGTAAATGGAAGCATTGGAGCGACAAAACTTTATGGAAGAAATATCAGCATCAAAGGCCTAACTCATGCAAAAAGCGAAATTTTTGCACAAGATATTTTTATTACAACACACAAAGGAACTTTGCAAGCTGATACTGTATATATAAAAAATTTAGAAAACGGGATAGTTATAGCCAAAAATGTATTTGTTGAAAACTGCATGGGCGGAAAAATAGAAGCAGAAAATATTTATATTTGCAATTTATTAGCAGATAATATCTTATATCCCAAAAAAAATCTAATCATAACAAATAGTATAAAATTTAAAAATAATATTGTAATTTCTCCACTAGATTTTATTAACAATAAATCAAACTCAGAAACTGAAAATCTTACAAATTTAAGCCTTAAAACAAAGAGTAAACTTGATAATATCATAAGTCAAATGCAAAATTACTATGATTATCTAATCAAAAATCAAATCAAGATTATCAAACTTCAAAAAACTGAAAAACTTAATGCTATAGATATGAAATTTTCAAATCTTTATCGTGATATCATAAAAAAATATAATCATCTTAGTGTCTTGTATAAAAAACTTATAAAATTAAAATATCATATTGACGCAAAGCTAAATTTTTTAGATGAAATGGTTTATAATGTAAAAATATACATAAAAGCCGAAAATATTGGAGAGGATAATTTTTTAAAATTTTATCCTAAAACAAACACCGAGCTTGAACTAAAGCATCAAATAAATTTAAAAGATTATGAAAAAGTTTTATACCTTGAAAAAGGGCAACAAGCAAGCTATATTAAATCAAGTCATGATTATAGCGAAAGCGATATAGAAGAAATTAAAATTATTTTTGAAAAACTAGAAAAAGATAATTCCTAAAAATTATCTTTTCATATTAATAGCCTTTTGTATCATTTGATCGCTTGTGGTAATGCTTTTTGAGCTTGCATCAAAGGCTTTTTGAGTTACTATAAGATTTGAAAGCTCTACACTTAAATCAACATTAGATTGCTCTAAAAAACCACCTTTAAATTTAGCTGTATTAACAATCTGTCCATTTTTCATAATAAAACTTGCATCACCACTATTAGCTGTTGCAGCAAAGATATTATCGCCCATAGCAGCCAATCCTTGCTCATTGATAAAATTATATAAAGCAAGCTTTCCAACTATAGCATTTTTACCATTGCTAAATTGCGCTATAATACTTCCATCATCAGATATATCATATTGTTTAAAAAATCCTTCGGCTACACCATCTTGCTGTGTAACTACATTTTTTTCAACGCCTTCTTTAATATAAATCCCACTATAACCAGAACCAGGTTTATTAGCATCATAAGGAGAGCCTAAATCAATATTAATTGTTCCGCCATTTGGGTTTGCAATGCTTGTAATATTATTTTGAAGCAAAGCACCATTTTTATCAAAAACCATATTTCCTTCAGTTGGATTGCCTACGGCATTGCCATTAGAATCATAAATTTGGGCAATGGCTTTATACTGTATATTATCGCCTTCTTGCGGCAAAACCCTTTCAAGCGTAACCCTTAAAGTACTTTTACTTCCATCTGCATTATAAATAGGGGATTCTAAAATATCTTTATTGGCTTTTTGTTGTTCTGTTGAAATTTGAGCTGTATCAAGCTTGATGCTATTTTCATCCAAACCCTTTAAATCAAGCTCATTGCTTTTAAAATTAAGATTTTCATCTAAAGTTGCTTCAAAGCTTTTTTTTACGCCATTATCGTCAGTGAAATTTAAAATGATCCTATCACCCACTTTAGCACTAAACACATCTTCTTTGCTAACACTACCGCTAACTACATATTTTCCATCTTCGGTTTTTGTAATGTTAAATTTACCAAGATCAAGATCTACTTTGACCACTTCTGTTGTTGTGTTAGTATTTAAACTTCCACTCCATTTTACATTTTGAGTTACTTGAGGAGGTAAATACATATTCACAGGTACTTTAATAGCCCCTTGAGAAGCAGTTGTGCCTATACCGAAAGAATTATTTGAATTTACGGTAAAACCATTATTTACCGGAGTTCCTGTGTTAAGATAATCCCCCATAAACCCCGCAACCCTATCGCTATAGTTGATACCGGTAAAAGCAGGGTTCATTGTTCCTAAAACAAAATTTCCATAAGAATCTACCAAATATCCATTTGCATCTCTTTTAAACGATCCATTTCTAGTATAGTAAGCATTACCATCCGCTCCCAAAACCCCAAAAAATCCTTTTCCTTGTAAAGCCACATCAAATTCGCTATCGCTTGCCACAAGAGAACCTTGCTCAAAAACCACATTAGAAGAAGCTGATCCTGAGCCATATCCACCTTGAGCAGGATTAGTTGATTGAGTGGTTATGGTGCTATAAAAAATATCTTTAAATTGAGCATCAGAATACTTAAAACCTGTAGTATTAACATTAGCTATATTATTTGCATAAATATCAATACCAAAACTATTTGTTTTAACTCCAGAAATTCCATTATAAAATGAATTCATCATGGCTTATGCCTTTTCCTCTTTGTCGCCTTCTTCTGTAGATCCAGAATTAGAAGAATCTCCATCACTTGAGTCTCCACCTGAACTATCTCCAACGGAAGTTGAAGATGAACCAAGTTTATAATCACTAATTTCACCAATATCATCAAAACTTACATATTGACCACCCATTTTTGCATAAGCAATCCCATCAACAAATTTAATACCCTCTATAGGATAAGTTCCATAATTTGCAGTTATTTTTTCCCCGTTTTTATTATTATAAACCACTTTAACACTATACTCTCCATCCCCAGCATAAACACCATCATTATTTCTACCAGGCCACTCTAATGTAAATAAACCTTTTGATACTTCTTTTCCCTCATTACTTTTTTCACTAAATACCAACTTATTATTTTTATCATAAACCTCTAAGGTAATTCCTTTATCATCCGAATCTTCGGGCAAATACATTTTTAATGCAATAACCTCATCTGCGCCTGTTAATTTGACTTTGTTTTCATTTACCGTAGCCATTTTTCCTATAGCTCCCACTGCTGCAGTACTCATGCTCGTGCTAAAAGAATTGGAAAGTTTTTCCATAGTTTCAACCATTTTTTGCATAGTTGTATTGGTATTTTGTTGCATTTCAAGTGCACTAAGCTGTGAGGTTTGTGTAAGCATTTTATCACTATCCATAGGATCTGTTGGATCTTGATGTTGAAGCTCTATCAAAAGAAGTTTTAAAAACGCATCTTTGTCTAAAGTAGCATTTGGATTACTAACCACACCAGAGCTATTACTACTAGATGAATTATCCACTTTCGTATCCTTGTTGCTTGTTTGGTTAGTATTAGCAGTATTTGTCCAGTTAAGATTGCTATTCCAATTTGTTGTCGCCATGATAAAATCCTTTTTTTACATTCAGTCTTTTTTAATTAAAAGCAATAAGTGTTCCAACTTAGAAATACTTCGCTAAAACAAGCTCTAGATTGACTTTTTCACTTTCATTTTTTCCATCTAAAGCATCTTTAAAACCATATCCGCTACGATTTTTTCCTTGATTTTGATTTTGCTCTCTTTTACCTTGATCACTAAAATTCATTTCAAGTCCAGTAAATCCCATATTTACAAGAGAATTTTTAAACTCGACTTGATTTTGGATAAACAAATTCATTGCATTGGTATTGGAGTTGAAATTGATATGGAGGTTATTACCTCTTTGTATCAAAGTTACTTCCACTTCTCCAAGATTATTAGGATTTAGAGTGATACTAAGTTTAGTGATAGGCGCTTTATATTGATCTACAGCCTCTTTTAAATCTTGTGAAAAATACTGCAAAGTCTCTTTAGGCGTGATATTGCGAGCATTGTTTTGTGTTACTTTACTTAAATCTTTGACTAAAGAATTTAAGTCATCTAAATTATTTTTATCTACATTTTCACTGTGCGTTTTTGTTTGCTCTTGAGTAAAAGTTTCTTTATTGGTATTGTTGCTAAAATTAGCATTATTCTCTTTGTTTTGAACTGCTTGAGTTTTATTTAAATTTTCAAAATTTAATTTTTGATCAAAGAAATTCTGTTTTATATCTTTATTTTCTTTGTTGTTTTTAGGCTCTTTATTTAAACTAAAATCTTTTTGTGTTAAATTTGAAACTAAATTCTGAGCATCTTTGACAATTTCTTGATTTGAATTTTTATCAAGATTTAAATTTTGATTATTGTTCTTTAAATTTTTATTCTGATCTTGTATATTCTCTTGATTTAAATTGTTTTTTTCTTGATTTTTATTTAACTCTTTATTAAAATCTTTGTTTAAGTCTTTGCTTTCTTTATTTAGGTTGTTTAATTCTTTTTCATCTTTTTTTATTTGCTCATTATTTTTTGCATCTTTTGTGTTATCTTTATTTAAATTATCTTGGTTTTTTTTATCTTTTATATTCAACTCTTCTGTTAAATTTTTTGTAAACTCATCATTTTTGATATTTTTTAAAGTATTTTTAGCATCTGTGGTATCTTCTTCTATTTTTGATTTAACTTTATCATTTTTTTCGTGTTTGCTTTCTTTGGATGAAAGCATGGAATCTAAATTTTTTAAAGTTTGAGAAAGCAAAGAACCGCTATCTTTAGAATTTGTTTTTTGCGTAGAATGAGTGCTTGTAGTATGAGTTGTATTTTGTAAATTGTGATTTAAATTTTTACTCATATTGGAAATTTTATTATTGATGATTTCTTTAAAAACATTATCCACAGCACCTTTAAAAAAATCAGCCTTATCTAAATTTGGAAAAGTTGCTTTAAGATCAAGAAGACGATCTACTTTAATATTTTTTACATTTAAGCCCAGATCTTTAGCTATGTCCAAAAGCTCACTAAGATTTGATGCGCCTTTTAAAGCATTAAAATTGGCCTCTGTTTTGATAAGACTTGAAAGTTGAGTAGAAAGATTTGCCAGTTTAACATCTGCTGTATCTGTTTTTAGCTTATCCAACAAAGAAAGAATTTGCATAAAAGAAGCAGATTCGAAAATGCTTATCTTATCACTCTCATCAAAAGCTCCTTTTTGAAGTCTGTTCATCGCTTCATTAACAACTTCTTTTTGACTGATCTTCATATGATCAGGTAAAAATTCATTGGTTTCATCGATAGAATTAAGCAAAGAATTTAAAAAACTCTCCGTATCATCTTTAGTTGAATTTTTGCTATCGCTACTTTCATGTTCCTTATTTTTACTGGTTTTGCTAAAAGAACTGCTAGTAGTAGAAGTTTTACTCGGCGTAAGATTTAAAACATCATTTTGCGGAGCTAAATTTGACATCACTTTTCCTTCAAAAAAATTATTTTAAAAATTTATCTACCATTACATTAGGAAATTTTTCTTTCAAATAAGAATCTTCATATACTTTAATCATCTTATCTTCATTTAAAGCAGTTAAGATATTTAAAAGCTCTTCCAAATTTTTAGCATTTAAAATTTTCTCTAAATTTTCTTCATTTTCTAAAATTTCTGTAAGCTCGCTTGAAATTCTTGCCATTTTTTCGTTTTCATCTGATCTAAAAGTTTCTAAAAGTTCTAAAACTTGAAGCAAAACTTCATTTTTTCTCTCAGCTAAATCACTTTTAAATTCAACAAAAATCTCTTCATTTAATGGTTTTGACATTTTAACTTCCTTTTTAAAATTTTAATTTCATAAGTTTTTGAAGCAAGAAGTGTTCCAAGTTTTGATACTTTGTAGTTTAAGTTAAATTTTTGTATAATCTAAGCTTTTAAAAATTTAGCTTTGGAGAAGAAAATTTGGAAAACATTAGAAATATAGCAGTTATAGCTCACGTTGACCATGGTAAAACCACTATGGTAGATGAATTGTTAAAACAATCAGGCACCTTTAGCGAAAGAGAACAAATTTCAGAACGCGTTATGGATAGCAACGATATAGAAAAAGAACGCGGCATTACCATACTTTCAAAAAATACAGCAATCAATTACAAAGGTACAAAAATCAACATCATAGATACTCCAGGGCATGCTGATTTTGGCGGAGAAGTAGAACGCGTTTTAAAAATGATTGATGGAGTTTTGCTTTTAGTAGATGCTCAAGAAGGCGTTATGCCACAAACTAAATTCGTGGTTAAAAAAGCTTTATCTTTAGGGCTTAGACCTATAGTTGTAATCAACAAAATCGACAAACCAGCTGCTGATCCTGAAAGAGTGATCAATGAAATTTTTGATCTTTTTGTAGCCCTAGATGCAAACGATGAGCAACTTGACTTTGCTATAGTTTATGCTGCAGCAAAAAATGGTTATGCTAAGCTTGATCTAAACGATGAAAGCGATAATATGGAGCCACTTTTTAAAACCATACTTGAACGCGTTCCAGCACCAAGTGGCACAAATGATAATCCTTTACAACTTCAAGTTTTCACTTTAGGATATGATAATTTCGTAGGTAAAATAGGCATTGCTAGAATTTTCAATGGGGTTGTGAAGAAAAACCAAAGCGTAATGCTTGCAAAAGCTGATGGCACCAAAGTAAATGGTAGAATTTCAAAACTCATTGGCTTTATGGGCTTAGAAAAAATGGATATTGAAGAAGCAGGAAGTGGAGATATCGTAGCTATAGCAGGTTTTGAAGCTTTAGATGTGGGCGATAGCGTTGTAGATCCAAACAATCCTATGCCACTTGATCCTTTACACATTGAAGAGCCGACTTTAAGTATAGTATTTTCTGTAAATGATGGCCCATTAGCAGGAACTGAAGGAAAACATGTAACTTCAAATAAAATCGCTGAGCGCTTAGAAGCTGAAATGAAAACTAATATTGCTATGAAATACGAAAGCACAGGCGAAGGTAAATTTAAAGTAAGCGGTAGGGGTGAACTTCAAATCACTATTTTAGCTGAAAATATGCGTCGTGAAGGTTTTGAGTTTTGCATGGGAAGACCTGAAGTTATCGTAAAGGTTGAAGATGGGGTTAAAACAGAACCTTTTGAACATTTAGTTATCGATGTACCTGAGGAATTTAGTGGTGCGGTAATAGAAAAACTTGGCAAAAGAAAAGCTGAAATGAAAACTATGGCACCAACAGGCGATGGACAAACAAGACTTGAGTTTGAAATTCCAGCACGCGGACTTATAGGTTTTAGAAGCCAGTTTTTAACCGATACCAAAGGCGAAGGCGTGATGAATCATAGTTTTTTAGAATTCCGTCCTTTTAGTGGTGCGGTTGAAAAGCGTAACAATGGAGCGTTAATTTCTATGGAAAATGGCGTGGCTTTGGGGTATTCTTTGTTTAACCTTCAAGAGCGTGGAGTGCTTTTCATAGAGCCTCAAACTAAAGTTTATACTGGTATGATTATAGGTGAGCACTCTCGTCCAAATGATTTAGATGTTAATCCTATCAAAGGAAAGAATCTTACCAATGTAAGAGCGAGTGGAAGCGATGATGCAATCAAACTTGTACCACCTAGAAAATTAAGCCTTGAAAGAGCTTTAGAGTGGATAGAAGAAGATGAACTTGTAGAAGTTACGCCTGTAAATGTGCGTGTTCGCAAACGCTATCTTGATCCAACTCAAAGAAAAAGAATGGAAAAAGCAAAATCTTAATGGATTTAAAAAGCTTAGAAAATAATAGACTTTATATACTTAAACGCTTAGGAATCTTAAAATTCCTAAGCATTATCGAAGCCTTACTTGTAGGTTTTTTAGCCTTTGTTTTTATAAGAGATGCCTTAATCGCAGTAATTTTAGCTGTTTTTGTAGGTGTTTTTTTCTTTCGTTTTACAGCCAAAAAACTAAAACTCGCACAAAAAGAATTACAAATTGATGCTTTAAATTTGTTTTTGCGTCGTTTTGGGGCGAAATTTAAAAAGCAAAGTTTAAGCCAAAAAGACTTTTTAAAACTAGGACTTACAAAGGATTTGAAAGAATTTAAAAGTCAAAACTGCTTTGAATTTAAGGATTTTAAAATTTATGATATTCAGTTTTTGGACGAAAACAAACGCTTTTTTTGCGGAATTTTACTCGAAATTTTAAGTGCAAACAAAAATCCTAGCTTTGAAAACGAAGACCAAATTTATATCAAACTTAAAGATAAAAATTTCACTTTAAATCATATCTTTTCTAAAGAAAATCATTATCTTATCGCTACTTTAAGCAATCCTTTCTTTATAGATATAAAAAAAGATTTAGAAAACAATTTCAAAAATTTAGAAGAAAATCTAAACTCTATAAAAAACAAACTATTTAAATAATTAACATAAAGTTAATATCATAAAATTTTAATAAATATTAATTATATACTTTAAAAATATATTACTTTTAGTAACACTTTAAAATTTAATTTTATTTAAATTATTCTTATTATGCTTAATATTTAAGAAAAAATACACTAAAATCAATTTGAACTGCAAATAAAAAGGAGGAAAATCATGAAAAAACACATTTTATTGCTTGGTTTATGTCTTAGTTTGAGTCTTAGTGCTAAAAGCGTGAGTGATTACAAAGTAGGAGAAGAATTAAGCGACAAGGAAGGAGTAGAGTATTTTAAGGAACTTTCCAAAAGACCTGTGCAAGAATGGCCAAATAAAAATTTAAGCATCAATGATGTTCCAAAAGGCAAGCAAGGGGATTTAATCCGTTATGGCATAGAGCTTTTAAGCAAGACAGAAAGTACTCTAGGACCCTATAGCAAGCTAAAAAAGACAAGCAACGAAGTAAACTGTATTTCCTGTCACATGGACAATGACGGCAATGGTTTACCAGGGACAAAAAAATATGTTATTCCATTTTTAAATGTCCTAAACAATTATCCAAGACTTGATATAGAAACGATGAAAATCATCTCTGTTGAAGATAGAATTCGCGGAATGGGCGGAACTGACTCTCATAGATTTCCTAATGATTCTAAAGAAATGAAAGCAATTTTAGCTTATTTTAAATGGCTAAAAGAAGCTTATGGTATCAAAGACGGCGTAAAGCTTGAAGGAGATTTTTTCGCTAAGATGAATTTTCCAAATCGCCCAGCTGACCCTGTGCGTGGAAAAAAACTCTTTGAAGAAAATTGCGTTGCTTGCCATGGCGAAAGAGGACTTGGGGTAAAAAATGATAATTACGAACAAGGTAGCGGACATTTATATCCATCTTTACTTATCTATCCTGATGGTGGACACATGGCTATGATACCATTTTTAGCAAGATTTTTAAAATCAGCCATGCCTTTTGGTGCGAGTGCAGATAATCCTATATTAAGCGATGAAGATGCACTAGATATAGCAGCTTATGTCAATACAGGTTTTGTAAGAATGCCTATAACCACTACAGAAAATCGTGCAGGACTTGATACAGCTTATAGCAAATCCCCATCATTAAAACCTGAGTATTTTGCCTCACCGCAACAAAATTTAGACCCTAAAGAATACATAAAAGTAAAATACGGACCTTGGAAAAATCCAAATCACTTCCCAGGAGAATGATTAATTTTGGGCTAAGCCCAAAATTAATCCTCATCTTTTGCTAAATTTTCAAGACTTTTAATCCCTTCTTCGCCTATCAAATTTCCACCTTGTAAGTCGCTAAATATCGCATTTAAAGAACTCACTATGGCAGTGGAATTAAAACTTAGATTTTCTATAGCTCTTTCTCTTTTTTTCCATATATTTTGCAAAGCCCTTTTTTCAGCTTCTAACTCTTCTTTCATATTTTGGTAAGTTTTGAGTATAAAAGTGATTTGCGTGTTAAATTCCTTAGAATTTAAGTATTCGTATAAAATGTGATTTTTTTCATCTTTGTTTTGCAAGGCATTTTTGAGTTTGTAAGCGTTTATAATGCTTTCTCTAAGCACTGCTAAAACACCTTTGAATTCATTAAAAGTACAGATCAAAATTCCTTCTTTAAAATGCGTTTTTTCTTTATCTTTTGGCATAGTTTTTGTAATCAAAACCGCTATATCACTTTTTGCGGCTATACTGTCTAGTTTAAGTTTATCAAGCCATTCTTTATTAAATTCTTTAGTGCGTTTGCTCTCATACAAAATACTTCCACAAATATTTCCAAAATTATCCTTTACTATATGCAGACAATCAGCTCCATTTACGCCCTTTGGCACTTCTTTTACTTCATCGCTTAAATACTCACTTTGTATGTATTCTTCTATGAGTAGTTCGGCTGCTTCGCCTTGGAGTTGCTGTGAGCCTTGTTCTATCCTGCGTTGTGCGTCTTCTAACTTTTGGGCTACACTTTTAAAATTCGTTTCTAGCTCTTTGTATTTAAGATCTTGCTCTTGAGTGCTTTTTTGAAATTCAAGACGCATTTTTTCTCTTTCAAATTCCAAATTTTTGCTTTCTTGTTCTTTAAATTCTTTAAAAGCCTCTTCTTTGGCTTGAAATTTCAGTCTTTCTTCATTTTCTTTTTGCTCTCTTTTGAGTTTTTCATTTTCAGCCTTTATGCTTAAAAACTCGCTAAGCTCTTTGCTTTTTTTCTCGAGTTCTTCTTGCATGATTTTCATTTCATTTTCATGCTCTTTGTTAAATTTCTCGCTGAATTCTTTTTGGAAATTTTGCTTTTGCGTGAGAAGTTCTTGTTCAAATTTTTGCTTTTCTAAAAGAAGCTTTTGGCTTACTTGCTCGCTTATGAGTTTTTCTTGTTCTATCTTTTGAGTTTTTAAATCATTTAAAGCTTTGGTGTATTCAGCTCTTTTAGCATTTACCTCATCATCAAATTCTTTTTTTTGTTTTAGCATTTCTTGCTTAGCTTTATCTAAAATTTGAGCATATAAAGCAGTGCTGATATCGATAAAACTTCCACAACTTGGGCATTTGATTTGTTCATTTTGGTTTAAATTTTGCATAAAATTTCCTTAGAATTTTTCCCTAAATTTAACATAGAAAAACAAAGATTATTCTAAGATTGACTTGTTAAAATCATTCTT
This sequence comes from Campylobacter sp. BCW_6464, assembly GCF_001762775.1. Classification (NCBI taxonomy): domain Bacteria; kingdom Pseudomonadati; phylum Campylobacterota; class Epsilonproteobacteria; order Campylobacterales; family Campylobacteraceae; genus Campylobacter; species Campylobacter sp. BCW_6464. The sequence goes on from NZ_MJXM01000085.1 coordinate 24,597, forward strand.
TTAAAATAATTAGGATTACAAATGCAAAAACACACCAAAATTCACGGCTTTGCTAAATTTAAACTCATCGTTATCCTTGCTTTGATGTCAAGCATAGCACCGCTTTCTACAGATATGTATTTGCCTGCACTTTCTCATGTGGAGCAAAGTTTTCAAACTAATTCTTTTTTAACCCAACTTAGTATTGCAAGTTTTTTTATCGCTTTTGCTTTAGGACAGCTTATATATGGGCCTTTAAGTGATATTTTTGGGCGTAAAATTCCAGCTTTGGTGGGGATATTTTTCTTCATCGTTTCGAGTTTGTTTTGTGTGATTATCGATGATATTTATGCTTTTATCGCTTTGAGATTTTTTGAAGCACTTGGGGGATGTGCAGGTGTGGTTATCGCAAGGGCTATTGTCAATGACTTGTTTGAGATCAAAGAAGCTGCAGGAATTTTTGCTTTGATGATGGTTTTTAGTTCTCTTGCTCCTATGCTTTCGCCAACTTTTGGGGGAATTTTGCTAGAGTATTTTTCATGGCATAGTATTTTTGCGACTTTGTTTGCTTTGGGAATTTTGCTTTTTTTGATGATACTTTTTGGCTTAAAAGAGTCCGCACCTCATCTTAAAAACAAAAAATTTTCCCATCACGAAGCGATGAAAAGCTACAAATTTGTTTTAAGCGATAAACGCTTTTTAGTTTATATACTATGCGCTTCTTTTGCTTTGGCGGCGATGTTTGCTTATATCACAGGATCAAGCTTTGTTTTTACGCAGTTTTTTGGCTTAAGTGAGCAAAAATTTGCTTTGCTTTTTGGGGCAAATGCTTTAGGTTTTGTCATCTGTGCAAATATCAATGCGAGATTGGTTTTAAAATACGAAAGCGAAAAGATCTTAGCAAAAGCTTTGATGATAATGTTTATATCGACTGTAATTTTACTTGCAAATGCCTTTTTTCACCCAAATTTCTTGCTTTTTGAACTTAGTATTTTTACAAGTATCGCTATGCTTGGTTTCATCGCACCCAATACCACGACTTTAGCTATGGCAAGGTTTAAAGAACATAGCGGAACTGCTTCTGCGGTGCTTGGAACGGTGCAATTTGGTTTTGCAGGGTTTATCTCCTTCGTGGTTGGGGCTATTAACGCAAATACGCCGATAATCCTTGCTTTTGTAATGTGTGCTTGTGTGCTAGTTGCTAATGGAGTGTATTTTTTAACTAGGAGAAAAAATGAAAACAAATAATATCCTTATGGCTTTAGCCATAGTTTTGGCAAGTTTGATTCTAGCTTTTGGATTTAACAAGGCTTTAAGTGATTTTAAAACTCTTGAAAGAAGTGTAAGTGTAAAGGGTTTAAGCCAAAAAGAAGTCGAAGCAGATACTTTGATACTTCCTATAAAATTCACAAGATCAAACAATAATCTTACAAATTTATACGAAGAACTAGAACAAGATAAAGAAAATATCATCAAATTTTTAAAAGAACAAGGCGTAAAAGAAGATGAGATCAGCTACAACTCGCCAAATATCATAGATCGTTTAAGCGATCCTTATGGCAACGACACTCAAGCTACATACCGATACATAGGCACTGCGAATTTACTCATCTACACGCAAAATGTAAAGCTTGGAAAAAGCATACTAGAAAATATTTCAAGTCTTGCAAAATTTGGCATAGTAACGAAAATCGATAATTATGACATAGAATACCTTTACACCAAGCTAAATGAGATAAAACCACAAATGATAGAAGAAGCAACGCTCAATGCTAGAAATGCAGCGATAAAATTCGCACAAGACTCAAACAGCCATCTAGGCAAGATAAAAAAGGCTTCTCAAGGACAATTTAGCATCAGCAACAGAGATAAAAACACCCCTTATATCAAAACTATAAGAGTGGTTTCTACTATAGAATACTACTTAAAAGACTGATGATAAAATTTCAAGCTAAGCTTTAAGGCTTAGCTTGGCACTATGGAATTTTTTCGTGCGGTTTTTAAATAGTTTTTTATAATTATTTTTCTATTTTTGCTTTAATTTTATCTTGAAGTCTTTTCAATGTATTAAATGGAAGAATATCAAGCATTTTTTCAATCAAGCTTAAACTAGGAATTTCACCTTTTTTATCAAATATCTTGCTTGGATTATTTTCTGCAGAATCTAGCATAATTTTTAAAAGTTGATTTTTTAGTTCCTCGTTCTCTGTTTCTTTTATTTGAGTTTCATACCCTTTATAAGTTTGATTTAATCTTTGTTTATAAGCATACTCACTTGCTATTCTTTTATATTCTGCAATTTGCTTTGTAGAATAATAAGTAAAAAATCCGCTAAAAAATAAAAATGGCAAAGCTCTAAGAAAATTTATATATGTAAAATTTTCCTCAAATGAAAAGCAAAAATAAATACCAAAAACAATAATAAAAACGAATATAGACACTCCAAAAATTATATTCCAAGTTTTGATATTTGTTTGTGCAACCTCTCTTTCATCTTTATAAGCCTCGGCTAATCCCGCAGAAGTTGCACCTGGTAATAATTCATCTATTTCATCATTTTTTTCTTTATACAAATTTTCAAATTTATCTTTATAGCCATTTAAACAATTTTCTAATTCTTGTTTTTTACTAGAAATTAAATTGTTTATTTCAGTCCGTTTTTCATTTAAATATTTTTCAAGAGATAACTTTCCACCTTTTCCATTTTCATCTGCTTCAACACCAATAAAAATTTCATTGTAAAATTTTTCAAATTTTTCTATTTTATCTTTATTTTCTTCGATATCATCACAAGCTTGTTTCAACTTCGAAATAATCCCTTCGGTAACATTGCCTTGAGAATCTTCCTGATCATAAAATTTCATATAATCATTTTTCATTTTATTTGCACATTCTTTAGCTTTTTCAATTTCAATTAAAGCACTGCTTTTATTTTCACCATCGGTTTCAATATCAAAAATTTTCCAATAAATTTCATCTATATCTTTTTGTCCGATTTTTATATCTTTAATCATATCTTTTACGGACATTTCTTCATCATTGCCATTTCCATTATAAACAGAATTAAATTCTGCAATATCTTTTAATGAATTTTGTATAGCATTATTTTCGATTAGATTAAGAAATTGTTCTAATTGTTTTAAAGAATTTTCATCTTTGATATTTTTTATAATTTTATAAAATAACTTTTTTTGTTCTTTAATTAAATTTTCCATTTTTATTCCTTATTTTTTATATTTTGTTGCAAATTTTCATCACAATACCTTAAATTTTTCAACTTGGCACTATGGAATTTTTGCGTGCGGTTTTTTGGAGTGAAAAAAGAACTAAAAATATTAAAATAGTATAAGCAAATGTTAGATATATAAACAAAGGATCATTTGAAAATATTTTATCATTGATAAGTTTTCCAATAAAAGGATTTAAAATAGTTATATTAGCACCCATAGATATAATAACAATAATATAACTTATACATATAAAAATATATCTTAGAAATAATGTATTTAAACATACCATCCATAAATAAAAAATACAAAATGTAAAAAATATTCCTATATTAGATAAAATATTTAAATTATTTTGATTTTTTGGAATATAAATGTTTATATAAATTAAGATAATTAGCAAAAATAATAAATAAACACATAAAATTAATATACTTTTAATTATATCTTTAAATATTATATTTTTAATTATTATAAAATCTAATTTTATATTTTTGAAAATCTTATAAAATATTACTATAAGACAAATAAAACAAACAGCAACAAAAGAAATTAAAATATGATTATAATATTGTTGCATAAATGAAAAATTTATAATTACTTCCTTGACTTTTGTCAAATAAGAAAACATATCTGAAGTTTTGTTTAAATTTTGTATAGATTTTTTTTCCAAATCAAACTCAAAGCTTCTTACAAAAATAAACAAAATATATAAACTAATTAGTAATATAAGATTATTAAAAACTTTTAAAAAGTCTGTGTGATGATCGCAAAGCTTTCTATAAAATCCTAAAAGTAAAAAATCCATAAAATCCCGAATTCTCGAAACATTTTTTTCTAAATCTGTCGTATTTTTTACATTCTCACCTTTTTTATCCCAATTTTGTTTTAGCTCTATTTCTTTACAATAAAGCTCGTATTTATGAAATTTTGAAGCATCTAAAAGATTATTATCTTTTATCAAAGCACTTTTAAAAATCCTAAAAGAATCTCTAAAATCATTTGCAAATTTATCTAAGGATTTTTGATCTTCTTTTTTTTTATTTTTATTAAACTCTTCATATTCTTGTTCGATTTTTTCTTCTAAATTATCAAAAGTAAAATTTAAATTTGTATTTACAACATTTAAATTTCCTTTGAAAATCGCTTGAGAAAAATTCGGAGTTTT
>NZ_MJXM01000086.1:0-1410 GCF_001762775.1 Campylobacter sp. BCW_6464
ATGACCTTCACTCCTACCCAAAAAGAGCTCTTTAACAAAAATATTGAAGCTTTAGGTAATATTCTTTTAAAAGAAAGTTTAAAAGAAATCAAGTCTAGTAAATTTGAACTTATCTTAGGTAAAGATAATCTTGATATCAATCTAAAAGATAATTCAGTGGGGGAGTATAATGAAAATTTACTTTATCAAAACCCCATTAAAGAGTTACAAACTATGTTAAACACTTACAATGACAAATACCTACTTTATCCTGTATTGTATTTTTATGGTTTTGGAAATGGAATTTTATTTAAAGCTTTATTACAAAATAAAAATCATCAGCATATCGTTGTTTTTGAAAAAGATATAGAGATCATTTGGGCAATGTTTCATATCTTAGATTTTTCAAATGAATTACAAAATTCAAGATTGATGATTTTAGAAACTAGTTCTTTAGATATAGAATTTTTTTCTAATTTTTGTTCTAACAAACCTTTCTTTCAATTTTCTAGAATTTATTTTTTAGAACTGATGAGTAATTATTATGAAAGATTTCATGAGGATGTTTTGGAGTTAAATAAAAAGCTAGCGCAGCATTTTAAAGATTCTATTATTTCTCATGGTAATGATTCGCTTGATGCCCTTCAAGGCATAGAACAATTTGTTTATAATCTTCCTCAAATGATCACTCATCCTAGTTATACAGAATTACTTTCTAAAAGAAAGAATTTAAGTGATACAGCTATTATTGTTTCTACAGGACCAAGTTTAACCAAACAATTACCTTTATTAAAAAAGTATGCTAATAAAGCTACGATTTTTTGTGCAGATTCTTCTTATCCTATTTTAGCTAAGCATGGTATAAAGCCTGATTATGTACTTTCTTTAGAAAGGATTCCTTTAACTTCTGAATTTTTTAATCATGATTTTGGGGAATTTGATAGGGATGTTTTGTTTGTTTGTGTAAGTTGGGTCTATCCACAAACTATAAAATATCTTCAAAAAAATAATAGAAATTTCATGCTTATTTCAAGACCTTCTGATTTCATTAAAAATGTTAATTTTCATCAATATGGCTATGTAGGCTATGGGCCAAGCGTTGCACATATGGCTTATGAATTTGCAACGCATCTAAGTTGTAAAAATATCATTTTTATAGGACAAGATTTAGCTTATGCTAAAGATGGATTTTCTCATACTAAAGATTATAGCAATCTTGATAAACATGAAGGACATTTTCAAAGAGATAAGGGAAAATTTCAATGTCTAGCCTATGGAGGCAATGGAAAGGTTGAAAGTTCAGGAATTTGGACTATGTTTAGATTCTCTTTACAAAATACCATTTCAAGAAATATTATTTCAACCACCTACAACTGTACCGAAGGTGGAGCAAGGATAGAAGGAACTATAGAAAAACCTTTTCTTTGGGCT
>NZ_MJXM01000086.1:1460-1917 GCF_001762775.1 Campylobacter sp. BCW_6464
ATAAACAAAATGAGTTTTTACTTAAGGCTTATTATAAAGTTTATCAAAGTATTAAACATTGTAAAGATTTTAGTAAAATACTCAGCAATGATTTTGAAAATATACAAAGTATATATTTGAGTTTAAATGAAAAAGAAAAATATTTAAACTTAGCTATTGAAAAAATAGATGAATTTAAAAATAAACTTGAAGATATTAAACAAATGCAAGATTTGTATGAAATTTTAGACCCCTTGCTAACTCAATTTGAACTTAATCTTGCTAGAATTTATGTTTTAAATCCTAAAACCAAAGAAGATGTTTTTAATAAAAATATTCTTTGGATAAAAGAACATTTAGAATTTATGGAATTAGTTTATGGACATATCAAAGCACAAGAAAGCGCTTTGATAAAAAATATACTTCCTTTAGAAGAAAAACTTAAAGAAAGAAAATTAGATAAATGGATGGAAAGGGT
>NZ_MJXM01000087.1:0-2460 GCF_001762775.1 Campylobacter sp. BCW_6464
CTTTCAAATCAAAAGTTTTTAATTGCTTTTTGAAATTTTATGTTTAAATTCTTTGAAATTAAAATCAAAGGATTTAAAATGCAAATGCAAGAAGTGATTGAAAAATTAAAAGATATACTTGCAAGTGAAGGTAAGCGTGATTTAAAAACCAAAGATATAGCTAAAGAACTAGGAATTCATCCTGATACTTTTAATTCCATGAAATTTAGAAACTCCATTCCTTATCCACAAATCCTAAACTTTTTAAATCAAAGAAATATAAGCATTAATTATTTCTTCTATGGAAGTTCCCCAAAAGATCAATTAGAATGTGAGAATAAATATAAAATTTTAAAGCTTTATAAAACAAATGCAAGTTTAGGTGGAGGTGGTATAAATGATTTGATTGATAGCTCTGATTTAATCATCGATGAAAAGGTTTTAAACTTTTTTGGAAGTAAAGAATGTGAGTTTATCACTTGTTATGGAGAGAGTATGGAACCACTTATAAAAGATGGTTCAATTTGTGCAATAGATAGGAATAAGGCTTTTAAAAATAAAAGCATTTGTGTGATTAATACTAGAGATGGACTTTTTATAAAACAAGTTTTAAAACAAGTTGATGGAGTGATTTTACACTCTTTAAATCCTTTATATAAAGATATATTTTATAAAAATGGAGATTTTTTACTAATTGGTGTAGTAATTGGAGAACTTTCTAAGATGTAACAGTACACAATAAGCTAAGTCAAGCTAATCTCACAGAGAGTGTAAAACACAAGGTTGTTCTATCGAAAAAGGAGATAAACATGAAAGATATCAAAAATTACACCGATAAAGAATTAAAAGAAAAAATCATACAAGATTTAGAGAGTGAATTTAGGATTTTGTACAAAAAGCTTTTAAAAGAAAAAGATTATCTTGCTAGAGATAATATATTAGAGCTTATGACTATTTATAATATGGGCATAAACTCTTATTCAATCGCTAAAAGATTTGAGATGAATGAAGATAAAAGTCTTATACAAGTTCCTTTGTTTGAAAGATATATTATAGGTAGAAAATTTGTAGTTAAATATAATGATGAAAAACAAAGATACGAATTAAAAAGTACCTTTTGTGAATTTTAAGGAGAAAAGATGAAATATCCTAATGTTTATGTGAAATTAGTTGGCGAAGATGGCAATGCTTTTAGTATTCTAGCAAGAGTAAGCAAGGCTTTAAAAAAAGCAGGTGTAAGCAAAGAAGAAATAAGTAATTTTCAAAAAGAAGCCATGAGTAGTGATTATAATCATTTATTAAATGTGGTGCAAGATTGGGTTAATACAAATTGATTTCAAAAAGATGTCAAACAACAGCACACATTCAGCCAAGCAAAGCTAATCTTGTCTTATCAAAACAAAAGGAGATAAGATGAGTAAAGTAATAGTAGATATCAAAAAAGGTTTTAGCAAGACTTTTATAAACGCAATTTGCAACCATAACAATGAACTTGTTTTAGAATATCTTAAAAATGGTATGAGTGCAACTAAAGAATGCATGGGCGAAGAACCTATGTTTTATGCAATAACTCATAATAATTTTGGAGCGATTTTACTTTTATTAAAATACGGTGCTATTTTAGATAAAGAGTATCTAGAAGAAAGCAATAAAGATTTTAGCAAAGAAGCTCTAAAGTTTTTAAGCTCTTTACTAAAATAAAAGAGAGTATTTTTACTCTCTTAGCTTTTAAAAATTCATAATCAAAAGCTCTTTACTTTCTTTTCTTTTTAAAACATTATTATTTAAAGAATACCTTACTTTTAATTCCTTAATATTAAAATCTTTATAAAGCTTTCTTATAAGCTCACAATCATTATAAGAAAGCATAAATTTACCCTTGATATTTTTAAGCAAATTACATAAAAGTTCATGTTCTTTTAGCCCAAAACCTCCTGTGTTTTTATAATAATTCTCAGTCCCTACATAAGGTGGATCTAAATAAAACAAAGCTTCATTATAATCATATTCTTTTAAAATATATTCAAAGCTTTTATTTTCAATACTGGCATTTTTAAGTCTTTTTGTATGTAAGCTAAAATCCCTACATAATCTCTTTGGTGCTCTTTGTTTACTCATAGCAAATTGTCCCATACTTGAACCAAAAGAAGTACTGATAAGATAAAAATAAAAAGCAGCCCTTTCTAAGTCATTTCTTGGCTTAATTTCTTTATTTTTAAGCATATGAAAGATTTTTCTACTTATTATCATAGAATTAAGCACATTTGCTAGGCTTTGGGGTTTGTTTCTTATACAAAGATGTAAATTAATAAGCTCGTCGTTAATGTCATTAATGACTTCTATTTTTGAAGCACTTTTTTGATAAAAAACACTTAAAGCTCCTCCAAAGACTTCAATATAGCTTTTATGCTCAGGCATTAAAGCGATGATTTCTTTAGCTAAATAGTTTTTACCACCCACCCAAGCAAACGGAGCTTTTAG
>NZ_MJXM01000087.1:2510-7537 GCF_001762775.1 Campylobacter sp. BCW_6464
GTCTGTATTATTTTTCATACAAACTCCTTTCAAAATAAAATTTAAAAAGCTAGTCTTTAAAAACAAAGCTATAATGCTTTTGCTAGTTTTTAGAAAAAGGAAGGCTTTGGTCTTCCTTGCCATCACTTCTTAACAATTTTTTCAATAAAATCCTTAGTATCTTTATAAATCACACTTCTTATACTTGGGTGCAAGACTTTGTTATTATCTATGGGTAAAAAAGCTCTTTGAGGAATTTTTCTTTTTCTGTTTCCCCATTGATGAACATAACCATATTTAAAGCCATTTTTAGTCTGTATATTATTAAAGACTTCTACTCCGCTTTTGGTAGGTTCGCTTTGCCAATTTAAAGCATTACTTAAATCCCCATCTCTTTTTAAAATTCCTTTATTCTTACCATCTTTTATCTTTTGTTTTATGGTAGCTGGTTTTAAGCTTTGCCATTTTCCATTAAAAATACTGCGTTCGTTTTTAAAAGAGTCTATAATGCTATTTCTTATACTCTCTCCAGCACTCGCCATAATGCTTTGCCCGTGTTTATCCATATCTATTAATTTATCACAAGCTTTAAAAAAGTTTTCAAGCCCTTTTATTTCTATATATTCACTCATATTTTATCCATAAATTGTAGTGTTCATTTTGTTTTGTTCTTGCTTTCTTAAAGCGTCAAATACACTTTTTTGTATAGTATTTGCAAATTCTTGCATATTAAAATTGCCATCTTTAGTCGCTATGTTAAAAGTACCATTAACACTTATATTGATATTGCCATTATTAAAGCTTGGAGTATGATTTATACTTTTTGTCTCAGCTAATTCATCTTTATAAGTGTTTGTAGTAAAGACTTTTTCTTTGTTTTGTTCACTTTGGCTTATCTTAACTTCTTCATCATCTCCAAGCCCTACAAAATCAAGAGCATCTTTTATAAAGCCACTTATAGATGAGATCATATCTCCTACCCAAGAAAGCTTAGAAGCAAACCAATCAAATAAAGAACCAAAAATACTATAAAAGAAATCCCCAACACCTTGCCAAATAGAATTTAAAAACTCAGCTAATGGAGAAGCAACACTCATAATAATATCTTTAAAACTTGTAAATACAAGGGCACATTTATCAAATACTGCTTTAATGACATTGTATATAGGCTCCCAAACAGGTTTAAGCCATTCTATAAAAGATTTAAACCAAGACTTAACCTTATCCCAATTTGCAATAATAAGCCCAGCCACTATTGCAATGCCCCCTAAAATAAGACCAATGGGATTACTCATCATAGCCATGCTTAACACTCTAATACCAATAGCTACGGCTTTAAAAACTTTATTAAGCCCACCTAAAACAAAAGATAAGGCTTTAAGGGAGGTTGTGTAAATAGTAGTTGTGACGGTTTTTGCTTTTAAAGTAATATTAGATAATATACAAGAATTACGAAAAGCTAAAAGATGTATTCTTGTTTTAATCAAAGCACTTTTAAGTAAAATGGTGCAATCTTTAAGATAGTTTTTAGCAATAGCATAAGCTAAAACCGCAGGTTTGGCGAGCAAAAAAGTGGCTATAAGTCCTCCTAAAACCCCATTAAGACCAGGGACAAGTCCTGTAATATAAGTGATACTATTAACAAGATAAGAAATTCCAGTACTCACCCATGATATTGCAGGTAAAAAAACCGAACCTAAATTAACAGCTAAGGAATTAAAAGCATTTTTCATTAATATAATAGAATTTTCAGTGGTAGCAGCCCTTGTATCAAATTCCCTTTGTAAAGAGCCTTTTTTTGCTTCATCACCAGCATTTTTTAAAGCTTCTTTATAAGTGTCAAGCCCTCCAACAAGAGTTGCCATATCATCTGCAAATTCACGACCAAAAATATCAACTAAAACGCCCATTTGTTCTTTTTGGTCTAGTTTTGAAATTCTTTGTAAAAACATATCTAAAGCTTTTTGAGGATCATCAAAACTGGCTTGTTTTAAAAATGCTCCACTTATACCAAGCTTTGCAAAAGCAGATTCAGTTTTAGTTCCCATGTTATCAGCTGTGGCTAAAACGCGGTAAAGACTATTAATAGCTGTTCCTGCTACTTCAGGTCCCTTACCTAAAGATATAAAAGAAGAGCTTAAAGCCGCAATTTGTTCTTTAGTAAATCCTATTTGCTTTCCAGCAGCTGCAGTTCTTTTCATAACATCAATAATCTCTCTAGCCTTAGATGCACTATTATCTGAAAGATTATTAATACTATCGCCTAAATCCTCCATGTCTTTTAAAGAAATGCCTAAAATATTTTTAATTTTCGCAACGCTATCTCCCACATCTTCAGCGCTCATATCAAATGCCACTTTCATTTTAGTTACAAGATTTGTAAATTCTCTTACATCTTTTGAACCAAGTCCAATCTGTCCTCCAGCAGCAGCTATAGCTGCTAACTCATTGGCAGTAACAGGTAAAGTTTGAGACATCTTAAGGATATCAGCACTCATTTTTTTAATATCATCGCCTTCATCAAAATTCACAACCTTTCTCACATCAGCCATAGCAGATTCAAAGCTGATAGCTTCTCCTAAACCCTTACCAATAATTCCACCTCGAATAACATTACCTAAACTTAAAAACTCATCTTGCAAACCTTTTCTTTGAGCTTTTAATTCCGCTCTTAAATTGGCATTGAGTTTAAGAGCGTTTAATTCTTTTTGTAATCCACTAATGCCGAGTTTAGTTTTTGCTGCTATTTTTTCTAAATTGCTAAAATCTTTAACTACCTTGCCAACGGCACTTGCGTTTTTAATCGCTAGTCCTAAAATAACACCAATTCCAATACTTCCAGCATTTTCCATATTCAACCCTTTTTAAGCGATTGTATTTTAAAATCTTTACTATGAAAGTTTTAAAATTTATTAACGATGATATAATTTCACATATTGCCTTATTATTAACAACACTCATACCTGCTTTTTACATAAGCTATCAAAGTGCAAGTGATGGTTTTTTTAATACAATGGCTATTTTTATTTTTTCTTATTTTATAAGTATTATCATAACTGCTATTTTAGTGATGATTATGCCACCCATTGCTTTATTGCTTATTTTACCTACTTGGCTAATTGTAATAAGTTTAGATTTTATTCTTTTTGCTATTTTAAAAATTTATTTTTTGAAAAATAAAACAATCAAAAACTCTTAGCCTTTAAAAATTCTTTTGAAATTGCTAAAGCTTCTTCAAACTCATCTAAGCTTAAATCTAAAACTTCATTTAATCCCCAATGCAAAGTATGACTTATAAGAGCTATAGCCTCTAAGCTATAACTCCTGCTTCTACCAAAAAATCTTTAAGAGCGTCCTGTAAAGCTTTAAAATCTTTAAGATTCAAATCTTCAATTTCACTTTCTTGCTTATTGGTAAGTGCAGCTATCATATAAATAGTTTGCTCCATTTCTTTTTCACTTTTATTAGTGGCGTTTTTTAATACACGCACATTTGGCTCTCTCATTTTTAATTCTTCGCCATTTTCAAGTTTGATTATTTTTTCTTTCATTTTTCTTTCCTTTTTATCCTTCTTTATGGCGGAAGTAATTCCGCCTGAGAAGCAACTAAAGACTTCCCCACCCATTGCTACGCAATGCCCAAAAAGCCAAACTTTAATCCTAAAATCCCAGTATTGTTAATTAAACTCCGATTAATCAGTGTTTAAAGGGTTAAATTGCTTCTTACATCACTCATCATATCCACCCCATTTATCATTAAAATAGTGTTTTTATGATCGTAGGTAATGATTGGAATGTTATTGCGGCGTTGCATGTAAAAATGAACTGCCATTTTAATTTCAGCTTCCACCTCTTTTCCACTTTCATGATCACTTTCACTTATGCTTATAAACTCTCCTAAAAACTCAGCATTAATACCATAGTTTTTTCCACCTTTGTGAACACTTTCTCTAAAAAGCAAAGGAGCTTTAATCTCACTAAAAGTAGTATGAAAGAAAGCCGCATAAAGCACTGGATCAACAACGGCTAATTTAAAGCTAATTTCTAAAGGCTTTAAAACCCCGCTACTATAATTTGCTCCTAAAACTCCTTTGGTTTCAATCATCTCTTGTTCTATATCAGGCAATTTTAAATTTCTAACCACTCCAAGATAACCTTGACCATCTATATAAATATTACCTTCCTGTATAACTTCGCCAATTATTCTTTTCATTTTTATTTTCTCCTTTTAAAAATTTATTAACTATCCGCACTAATAGTTTTAATCAAATCACTCGCCCATTCATCAGAGTAGATGAACTCTAAAGTGATTTGTTTAACGATTGGATTATTCATCATTTTTATATTTAGATAAAACTTACCAGCACTCACATTGGCATCTGTGTTTCTTTCTTCATCCCAGCTTACCTCATAGCCAATTAAAACCTTAGCTCCTTTTAAATCTCTTAGCAATTCTTCAATGCTGATTTTTATAAAATATAATTCACTTGCTTTTTTATCAATAGCCTTAAAAGCTGCTTTTTGTCCTGCTAGGGCTATACGATCAAAGGTTCTTACACGAGCTAAATCTTGCCAAATCGTATCTTCATGGCTAGTTTCCCCACCCCAAGAGCGATAACCTTCACCTAAAATACAAGTTGAAATGTGAGCATTTCTTAATCTTTCTGCATCACAATCAAAGCCATTGATAAACTCTATAAAATGTTCTGTGCCAGTAACCCCATTCATCACTCTATTTGAGTAAGAATCACTAAAGCCATATTCTTTATCCCCATCTGTATGAGCTATTAAACCTGCGATGATAGGAGATTGTGGAACATAAGCATAAGATCCCCTTGTATTTAGGATTTGAACCTGTGGCCAAGTGGCAATTAATCTTTTAGAGCTAAAAGCCTCCATTGTATTAATAGCTTCGCCAACATTTGTAGCGTAAAGATCCACAATAGCTGTGATATTCATAGAACTTGCCACACTTTCAAGCTTAGCCTTTACTCCTGCTTCATGTGAGTAATAAGGAGCAATGATTAAATCAGGGCTAAAGCCTGTTTT
>NZ_MJXM01000088.1:0-1774 GCF_001762775.1 Campylobacter sp. BCW_6464
GATTGATTTAAATAAATATGATTTTGCCTATGATGAAGAAGGCAGGATCATTTGGGCTTTATATAATGATATTAAAAAAGGCAAATTAAAAGATCCAAGAGATATAGATTCTACTCCTGAAAGTAGAAATAAATTTGATGATGCTATGGATGGATACGAAAATGGAATGGTAACAAGATTTGATGTAGATACTCCAAATGATTGGAGTGAACAACAAGCTACTTTATTCAAAGATACCCTAGTATTAAGCGCCAAACTAGCAGCCCTAACCCCACCTCAAGGCTATCCTAATGCCCCTTATTATTTTACACCTGAAAGATTAGAATGGATTTATAAAAGAGGATATTTAGACAAACTTCTTGACCCAAGAATTCCTGCTATTTATAGATATAATTTTCCGCAAGAACTTCGAGCTAAGATAAGAGCTTATGCTAAAGAGCATAATATAAAAGAGTGAACCACAAAAGAAAGGAAAAACAATGCAAAAAATACTTCAAATCAATTTAGAAAAAAGAAAAGCTTTAGAGAATTTCAAAAATCTAGCTTTATTAGGATTAGGTGGAACAATGCTTTTAAATTTAAAAGAACAAGCTTTGGATTTTACTCAAGAATTAACTTATATAAATACTTATGATAAGTATTTAAATTTAAAGCTTGATTCTTTTTATATCCCTTCTACACTTTTATCTTTGCTTCAATTAACTCAAAAAAGCAAAGAAGCTTTTTATATCAATGTTTTAATCAATAGCGATACACATTATAAAAATCCTTTATTACAATATGCTATTACCCAAAAACAAGAACAAGAAAATATCGTTTATGCTTTAAAAAATAATGAAAATATTAATGCTTCTTTTACTAATCTTAATGCTTTAAAATTAGCCTTAGAAGAAAAGAATTTTTATCTTAATTTTATAGACTTAAACAGCAAAGAAAGTCTTTTAAGTTTTTACAATCAAATATTAAGCAATCATCATCTTAAAGATTATTTTTATATAAAAAATAATCAATTTTTTATTAAAAAAGATATAAAAAATAAAATTGTATTTCATAATATAAATTCTTCTTCTATTATAAGTAATTATCTTAGATTGTTAAATGATTTTAATACTTTAAGCAAGATAGAACTCATAAATATATTAGAAAGTTTAAGTTTATACAATCTTTCAACTTTAATGCAAACTATACAATCAAAAAATGAATATAACTCAAAAGACTTTGATAAAGATAGTATCTTTTTATCTAATATGATTATGAATGTGAGATTGAAGTAAAAAGATAGTAGATTTGGTAAATTTAAATCTTGTTAAGTTTATTATTTAGTTCAAATAAAAAATATAAAAAAATATAGAAATTCAATAGAAGAAGAGAAATTTAGTTAAAAGTTTGTTTGGTAAGCCACAAGGGGAAACTCACCCCCAAAGGGGCAAGGCTAATAAGCCTTGACAGTAATTATACAAAGTAGTATAATTATAAGTATGAGTCGTGTCATATAGTTCACCCCCTTTCTAGGGTGTGATTATGCCACAGGGTTGCAGCCTTGTGGCAAAACCCTTAATGCAATTATACCAAACAAATTCTTTAGCTTCTTAATACATTTTATTTATGATTGAATCTTATCTTTTAGCATAAGCAAGAAAAATATAAACTAAAAAATAAAATAAATCAATAGAAAGGAAGATAGGCTTAGTTAAAAGTTTGTTTGGTAAGTCAAAGGGATTGTTCTAAACCCTGCAAAAGCAGGGGATACTCAAGAAGCCTTGACATAGCAAAG
>NZ_MJXM01000088.1:1824-2214 GCF_001762775.1 Campylobacter sp. BCW_6464
AGCAGGGGATACTCAAGAAGCCTTGACATAGCAAAGCATTAAGAGTATAATTATTAGAACAATTTTGAGCATTAAAACTCACCTCCCTTCTGGGCGGTAAATTTAACGCTAAAGGGTTGCAGCCCTTTGGCGTTGCACCCTTTTATAATTATACCAAACAAACTCTTTAACTTCTTTAATATAGTCCATGAAAAGATTTTACTTGTTATTCCTTAGCACTTTGTTTTTTGCACCTTCATTTTTATTTGGTGCAAATATTAAAAATATAAAATAATATAGAAATTCAATAGAAGAAGAGAAGTTTAGTTAAAAGTTTGTTTGGCAAGCCAAAGGGATTGTTCTAAACCCTGCAAAAGCAGGGGATACTCAAGAAGCCTTGACATAGCAAAG
>NZ_MJXM01000088.1:2264-23017 GCF_001762775.1 Campylobacter sp. BCW_6464
AGCAGGGGATACTCAAGAAGCCTTGACATAGCAAAGCATTAAGAGTATAATTATTAGAACAATGTTTAGCAATTTAATCACCGCCTTTCTAGGTTATGATTAATGCCAAAGGTAGCCGCCTTTGGCATCTACCTTTTATAATTATACCAAACAAATTCTTTAGCTTCTTTAATATAATCCATGAAAAGATTTTACTTGTTATTCTTTAGCACTTTGTTTTTTGCACCTTCATTTTTATTTGGTGCAACTGAAATAGCTAATAGCAATTTAATTTATACTTGGGGTTATGGCGATGTAATGAATGAAATCATGCAAGCTGTTAAAGGAATAACCACTGAAACAAGTTATATCGTTAATGCAGCCTTAGCTATTTCATTATTGCTTTTTAGTATTAAAAAAGCAATGGATGGACAAACAAATCCTGTGTTTGAATTTGGAAAAATGTTTATACTTTTTGCTGTAGTGTGGCACATGTTTTTAAGGGCGCCAAATGACAATAATCACCGCTTCATGATTCACGATGAAGTAACAAGTAAAGATTATGTCATTTCTCAAATTCCTATAGGCATAGGAAAAAGCTTTGCATTAATGACACAATTTGAGAAGGTTATCCTAGAAGCTATGGAAAAACATTTTTCAACTCCACAATCTACAAATTTTTCTAACGCAGGTTTAGGTTTTTCACTTCAAGTGATGAGTACTTTACCAAGCGTAAAGCTTTCGGCTATTGATGCAACTTTGCAAAAAAATATTGATTTTTACTTTAGAAACTGTGTTTCAGTAGGTATCTTACTTGATCAACAAGGTAGAAATCTTTTTCAAAATTCTGATAATTTAATGCAAGATCTTTTCACAAATATAGGCAATGGCTCTCAGCTTACTCCTTTGTTTAAAAATAATAATAATGTTGAAGAACAAAGTGTTGTGCCTTGTTCTGATGCAGGTCCTCAAATCGTTGAAATGATTCAAAACGATACAGATGAAGCTATGAAGATTCATGCTGCTTTGCTTGGTATGGTAGATGATATGACAAATTATGAGCAAAAGTTCTTAGGCGCTGCACAAATCTATAACGAACAAGCTGTAAGTGCTAGATCTTATTTACAGCAATCCATGATAATGCTTGCTTCTCAAGATGCAATCATTAATACCGCTAAATCAGCAGGATTAAATCCTGCTTCTGTGGCTGCAAATACTGCTTATGCGGATCAGCAATTTTACGCAAGTATGCAAGCACAAGGACACATGGCACAAACTTATTTGCCTTTAGCTAAAGCTTATTTAACAGCTATTATCATAGGTTTGTCTTGGCTTGTTGCTTTGCTTTCTATTGTGTTTGGCTCTTACGCACATATTAAGATGTTTTTTACTCTGTGTATTTGGATAGTGCTTTGGACTCCTATACTTTGTATCATTAATTATCTAAATGATTATAATCTTATGAAAGTTGCACAAGTAATAACAGGTGGAAAAGCAGCTTTAAGCTTAGGAGATAACATGCTTATATTCAAAGAAGTAGCAAATAGATCAAATTTCATGAATTATCTTGTAATGAGTACTCCTGTTTTAGCTTATGCAATTGCTAAAGCAAGTGAGCAAGGATTTATAACTTTTGCTTCTGGATTATCTCAAGCTCTAACAGGTGCTTCAAGAGCTGCTGGAAGCTTTGCAAATCAGCAAGCCTTATCTACACAAACTAGCATTGCTGCTCCTAGAGGAGATGAAGTTTGGGCGATGAATGCAGGTTATAATACTCTTCAATATTCGTTTGGTGCAGGTGGTAGAAGTTTTATGGGAACAAGAGATATGCAACATGGTGGCGAATTAGTTAAAGATAATATGACTGGAAGTTCCGCTGTAATCAATGCTAATGGTTCTATAGGTAATGCTTCTATTAAAGGTTTAAATGCGGGTATGACTGCAAGCAACTTAGAAACAAGAGCGCACGCTCTAAGTGATGCGATTCAAAATTCTAACCTATCTCAAAGAGCTTTAGAAGTTGCTAGTGGAAAAGGAGATAGCTTAGCCTTATCAGAAAACGATAGAAATACTATCACCAAAGCAACACAACATGCTTTAGCTAATGCTTATTCTAAAGCAACAGGTGTGGATGTATCGCAAGCTTATAAAGATATGATGAGTGGAAGTATTGGCGGTAATCTTAGTGGTGGTTTTAATCTTGGCTTTGGTGGCAAAGGCGGTGATAAAGGGGGAAATCAAGCAAATGCTCAAGCAAGTGGTCAAATAGGAGGTAGTTTAACTACAAATTCAGTAGAATCTGAAGATTGGTATCAAAAACTAAGCAAAGATCAAAAAGAAACCTTTAATAAAACCTTTAACGAAAGTATTTCTAATGAAATTGGTAAAAATAGAGATGCAAGTGCTTCATTTAACAATCTTCTTAAAACAGGAAATGTTACAAATTCTGCTAGTATTAAAAGTTCTATGGATAGCTATAATGAAGCTAAAACGCTTAATAATTCAGTGGGTTATGATGGCGGATCATCTATCGTTCAAGGCTATATCAATGAAAATTATGGTGGCGTAGTTAATAAAGAAAATGTGGCTTCTGCTGTGAATGCTGTTGAAAATATGGCTGAAGGGGAGATATGCAAGGCTTGTCACATTATGCAGGAGTGGATTCTAATGTCAATTCAAGTGGATTGCACGAGCAAACAAAACATAATTATTATGATCCAAAAGGCACTATGACTGATCACAATAAAGCCATAGATGATTTAAATTCAAGACAAAAAGGCTTTATGGCAACAAGAAATGCTCCTACTAAAGTTGAATCAGAAGGATTAGCATTTGATGTAGAAAAAGCAGCAGGCGCAGCTGAGAAAAAAGCAGGAACTGCTATCAAAGAAAGAAATGAAAAAATCAATGATGCTTATAAATAATAATGCACTGAGTCTAGTTTTAACTAGGCTTAGTGGCGATTAGTAGTATAGTATATATTTTCTGGCAGAAAGCTATATGCTGGATCATTAATATAATCACTTTCAAAAGTTGATGAGCGTGATCTTAATGAGTCATCAGTATCTTTAACATTCTCTTTTAAAAACTTCTTGATTTTCAATAATGTATTTTTAGAAAACAATTTGCTTAACCTATCTCTGATTAAATACAAAAGACAACAAGTTATTAAAACACTAACAATAGATGCAAGTACTGCTAAATAAATAATTAAGTGCGCTTTATCCATCTTTATTCCTTTCAATATTTTTTAAATAACTTACTATGACTACCTAGTTTTAAAATATTTAGCTCTAACTCATTATTATGTTTTTGATAAATTAATAACAAGTTAGACTTTATATGACATTCTCTAAAATCTTTTAATACACCTTTTAATTGATGATCTTTATATTTAGGTTCTAAATTCTCATCATTAGAAAGTTTTACAATAACTTCATCAGTTATTTTACGCTCTTCATCGCTTATTTTTTTGTAAGCTTTTATAAAATCTTTATGGTAATAAATTTTATATTTTACCATTTTGATAAGCTTTCACAAAGTCTTGATGCGAATTAAAGCTTAATGCAGTATTGACTTTTTTTTCTTTATCAAGTTCTTTGCTTGCATTTAATATCTTACTTTCAAAACTACTCAACTTAGGCTTAGAA
The DNA here is from genome assembly GCF_001762775.1 of Campylobacter sp. BCW_6464. NCBI lineage: Bacteria > Pseudomonadati > Campylobacterota > Epsilonproteobacteria > Campylobacterales > Campylobacteraceae > Campylobacter > Campylobacter sp. BCW_6464. Next base: position 5,894 of record NZ_MJXM01000088.1, read on the forward strand.
ATTTTACATTTGGCATTTATGCTTTTTGCTAAACCCTTGAATGCAGGTAAAAAATCTTCATTAACATTTTCAATAATAAGGGTCATAAGCAACTCCTTTCTCAATTTATATAACATAATTATACCATTTTTAATAATTTTTGCAAGTATTTATACTATAAAATGCCTATTTTTTAGGAGTTTGAAACGGATTTTTTTTATTTAACTATGTCAATTTTTAGGTGCTTATTTTATAAGATTTTATAGCACTATTTGCAAGATCAGCTAAGAATTTGCTTCTATTATCGCTTATTGTATCTATTGCCTCTACTAAGCTTTTAGGCAAGGTAATATTAATTCTAATTTTTGCTTCATTATCAATAGGTTCTTTAATATAATCACCTTTTTCAAGCATAACTTCTAATGCTCCTTTAAATGCTTCTTTGAGATCTTTTAAGGCTTCTATTTCATTTTCACCATCTCCCATAATATAAGGGAAATCTTTATATCTTGCAAAATATCCTCGGCCATCTTTTTCATCAAGTTTTTTTATAATAATTTCATAAGGTAGATTAAGATAGTAATCTAAGTCTTTCATCATTCATTCTCCTGTTATAGCTTTTAAAACCATTTTGACATATATAGCCTTTATAGGGCGTTTAAATGAAATAGTAATAAGATCACATTCTTCTTTTCTGAATTGATAATGTAATCCGCCTTTATTAAAACATTCATAACCTTCGCTTTCTAATAAAATCTTAAGCGTTTCAAAGGGCACATTGTTAGGATTATTTTTTAAATCTTTAATAATTTTATCTTTTTTACTCACTATAATATCCTTATGAGTATGTATTATACACACTTTTTATTAAGTATCACTTATAAACCGAACGCAATTCTTTTAATCTTGTTGTCTTTGTATGTTTAAAGGGGCTTTTCTGTCCTGCGGTTTTGCTAAAAATACTTCCATTTTAAACTTAAAAAACCTAAAGTTTAGATATAATCTCACAAAACGCTTACTATGTCGTTTCATAGTTAAGCCTTTAGGGTTATTTCCGCCAAGAGTTAAAACTCAAGGCGGATTTTTATGAAGGAAAGATTTAAAATGAGAAATTTAACTTTAGAAGAAAATATATTTTTAGCAAAAAGAAACCTTGTAGATATTATTTGGAAATCCGCGAATTTAGAAGGTGTAAATGTTACTTTTCCTGAAACTCAAATGATTATAGATGGCTTTAGTGTTCCTGATAAAACAATACAAGATTTAACAATAATTTTAAATCTCAAAAGAGCTTGGAATTATTTGTTTGATACCATTAATGAAAAAGTTAGTTTGAGTTTGATACAGGACTTTAATAGGATTGTAGGCAGAGATTTGGTTTATAAATTAGGATTTTTAAGAACAGCTGATGTTAAAATAAGTGGAACAAATTTTAAACCAAAATTACCTATTGATTATGAGGTTAGTAAAAATATAGAAACAATTTTAAAAAATGAAAATAAAAAAGAAGTAGCATTGGATTTGATGCTATATCTTATGAGAAGTCAATTATTTTTTGATGGAAATAAAAGAACTTCAATGCTAATTGCTAATAAAATTTTAATTGAAAATGGATTCGGTATTTTGGCAATTGCTAAGAATGATATGAATGAGTTTTTTACCCATCTTGTTAAATTCTATGAAACAAACAATAATTATGAAATAAAACAATTTTGTAAAGAAAATTGTATTGAAACAATGGTTTTTCATAATGATGAAGAAAAAACAAATTATAGGAAAGAATTGAGATAACACTCAAATTTTCATATAAAACATTAAAACTTATTCATTCAAAAATACTATAATTAAAGCGTATTAAGCATGGCTACTCTTTCGGTTATAAGAAGGAGACATGATGAGTAGTCATTGATTTTTTAGTTCTTGTCTTAGAATTAATTAACGAGATAATCAAGCTTGTTGATTATCTCACTTAAAAAACCGTTGAAAATTCTATAAAAACCACACTTAGTCTAAGCTTAATACAATTGTAACAAAAAACACTTAACCGAAAGAGGTGTGGCTTTCGGCTATTTGTTCTTGCAAAGTCTTTATCGTTAATATGTTCTATTGTAAAACTTCTATAAAAATTTCTTTACTTTTTAGTTTCTCATAAAAATTTTTTCTTTTATTGGGGTCGTTTGTAGTTACAATGGTAAATCCTGCTTGTTGAATTTTCATGAGAATTTCTTTTGAAATATTCATACTATGGAATAATTTTTTAAAATGTTCAGGTGTCATTACTACTGCTCTAATATAATGAAAAAATGGATTACCATTTTCTTTATTTTTATTATATTGTATAGTATTATTAAACACTATGTCACTGCTGTAACTAATGTTTTGGAAATTATCTTCTTTGATACGCTTTCTCATCTCATTATAAAATGAAGTTAATTTGTTATTCTCATCTTTAATAAGATTAAGTATAGGATCTGGAATTTTATCTAAATATTGATTTTTTTCATCGAAATTATCCACATTAAAAGAAGTAATATAGTAAGATTTATCCATTGCTAATATTATAGAAGTTGAAGGATAATTTTTATCATAACCATCAAAATATAAATTCACATTTACATCGTGATATTGATAACGAAGTTTAATACAGTTTCCGACTTTTTTATATTTAGCATTATTGTACTTCTCTAATAAAATACCTAAAATAATAGTATCACTCATTTACACTCCTTGAAAACGAAAATCTAAATATTATGTTATTATACAATCAACATTTTAGAGCAATACTAAATATAAACTAAATTGACAATTTTTTAATTGTATGATATAATTTAAAATCATTATAAGGGCGGATCGAGATCGCCCATCTTAAATATTATTTTAAGTAGCTATTTAAATCTTTTTCAAAACTCTCTATTAAATCACTTAAAAAAGCATTGATTTTATTTGGCATAACGCCTATAAAGGTATTATGTGATTTTGTGGTGATTCTAGGAGCTAAAGCCTTTTGATTTGTTATTTTTGTTTTATATAAATTTTCCCAGTGAAAACTTCTATTTCTGATTGTGAGTAAAAGGTTAAGAACAATATTTGCTTTTTCTATATTGCTAAAACTATTTTTATATTTTTTATTATTTACATAGTGAAAGTAATATTCTTTGTTGTGTGCATAATATTTTTTAAAATTTATATTAGAAGAATTAATTATTTTTGCCTCTAAGTGTTCTAGCTTAATTATAAATATTACATCTCCTGAAGAAATTCTTGAAATGAGTTGATTGTTATCTAATATTTCTTTGTTTTGCAGTTTAATTATTTTTGTTTGATGTTTTCTTCGTTATAATTTCTTAACCATTCTAAATCTTTTTCTTTCATATGTTTATCTAGTAAATTTCTTAATACTAGTTCAAGTATTGCTATTTTTGTTGTTATACTTGCAATCATTTTTAAATTATCAAAATGTTCGTAAATATTATTATAAGATTCTAATCTTTCTTTAGAAAACAAATATTCAAGATCGGTCTGTTCTGTTGGCATGAATTTCTCTAATATTGGATTAATATTCTTAAATCATATCAAATTTTTACAAAAAATATTATTATTCACACTTGTAAGTACTTTTTTCAAGCTTTCTTTCCATTTCTTTTTTTGGAAATAAAATTACATGATAAAATAGACTTATCTAAAAAGCCTATTTTATCAATGTTTTCACTTTCAAATAGTGTTTTTTACCCATTCAGATTCAACTATTGAAAGAACTCTTGCGGTTTTGTAAATATTATCATGCGGATTTAGTATAGTTCTCACGGCGTAATACTGTTCGTTTTTTACCTCTTCTTTTTCAACTACAACTATCGTATCAACTGATTCTTCTTGAAGTTTCAAAGGAATGTATAAAACTACCCTTTGCTTATAAGCTGCAGGAATAATCATCTTTTGAAGATTATAATTATCTTTGATGATTTTCAATTCACCATTAATAATGTGTCCTATGAACCTATCATTTAGTTTTTTCACAATTTCAGGTAATCGCTCTTTTCTCTCAAAAAGATGCAAATGATTTACTCTAAAATCTAATTTACTATCAAAAATGATTTCATTTTTGAATGTATCATAATCGCTTAAAGATTTAGGTATTTCTAAATCATCTAAAACTCTATCTCCATTAGAACAAAATTTTCTAAAAATATATCCTCCATTTTCCTGCTTTTCAAAGCATGCAAATATTGGAAAAACACCTGTACTATACAAACCTGTATTGAAACATGCCTTTGTTTTGTCTTTATTATAAGTAATAATATCAGGATAGCTTTTATTTTCGTAAATGAACTCAAAATATTTAAATAGATAAGAAAATAAAATATTATTTCCGTTTCCCCAAAATTCTTTTTGAGCTATATTGGAAAGCTCTTGGAGTGTATTTAGAAAATTTGGAAAATAGGCAAATTGAAACAACAAAGGTTTCTCTTCAACTTTGTTTTGAATTTGATCACGATTTGAAGTCTTGTTTCTTGTGGTAGCTTTTTTAACATAAACTAAAGAAGGTTCGTTTTCATCTTTTTCAAGATCAAAGCCTGCTTCTATTAATGCCTTGCTACAATTGATTTTTAAATCATATTTTCTTTTCAAATATTGACTGATATGCCCTGTAGTAACATGGTCAAATTTAGTTTTACTATCTTCATAGGCTTCTAAAATTAATTTTTCTATGTTTTTTTCACGCTAAAAACCTAATTGTCCTTTCTTATAATCTTCTAAACCTTTCAATAGTCCAAAAAGTATGTCAGAATCAACCGCTCCTTCAATAGGAGTGCCTATTACTTTTCCTGTTGGAGTTAAAATATAAGCTATTGCGAGTTAATTACAAATCAACTAAATAAAATACATATATTACAAGTTGTTTTCAAGCAATATGTAATTTTGTTTCAATATGTGATACAACTTTACTTCAAGTATAGTTTATGTTTATGTAATTTTTATTTCAACTTCACTACACTTTTACTACAACATAACTACAACTTGAGTTCAACTTTATTACAATTATTTTCAACATAACTACAATTTGAGTTCAACTTTATTACACTTTCACTACACTTTAACTACAAAAATGTGAAAATTTGCATGTTTTTTGAAGTAAAAGTGTAGTTAATATGTAGTTAATGTTATTTTTACTATAACTTGAGTGCAACTTTATTACAACTTAACTACAAAAAAGAGTTTGTTTAAAATACTATTTTATAGGGTTTTTAATATTAATTTAATTTTTATTGTTGAAAAAATATACTAAAAAGTGTAATAAAAAAAATAAAATATCAATATTCAGGGCTTATTATGCTAAAACCCTTATTTTTAGGCTCTTTTGCTTTTTTTGAAAAAAATGTAAAAAGTTGAGCCAATGAGCATAATGCAATAATATAGCCTAAATATAGGCGTTTAAATCTTATTGTTGTAGGCAAATTATGCTAATGTTTTACCGACATTTTGCGATTTGTAAAAAGCTTTTAAAATATCTATTTTGTAGGTTTTTAAGCATTGTTGATAATCGAGTTATTGTGTAAGATTTTTGGCAAAAATAGACTTTAGAGCTAAAAACTGCAAAATTTTCTTCATGGCGTGTATTTTTGATTGTGCTTGATTTATAGCGATAATATGAGAGCTAGGGCTTATTTTAGAAGTTCTTGCGAATTTTCAAAAATGCTTTGCAGTTTTGAAATGGGCTGTGGTTTTTGTTTTGTGTTGCGATTTTTGTAGGTTTTTTTGTGTTTTTTTGATTGCAAGTGGGTATCTTGAATGGATATAGGGTTTAAAATGACAGAATTAGCCTTTAAAAGGCAAAATGATTTTTTTAATGGTTTTTATCGTTTTAGGGTTATTTTTTTGATTTTTGGGTGTTTTTTGAAAGAATATCGATTAGTGTTTCAAAATCTTGGATTTCTGATTTGGTGATTTTGAATTTGTCTTTGAGAGTTAAAAACTGATAGGCTGAAACTATATCAAGCTTTGAGTATTTGGCTTATAAATCGATAATGCTCTCATGGTTTTTAACTCTTTTTAGTTTGGCAATAAAAGTGTTTTTTGTTTTTTTGATATAAGACATAACAGCAGGTGTCATTTTGCTTTTGTTTTCTTCAGTTTTGCCGTAGATTGAGAGTATGAATGCTAGACAGCTAGTTATATTGACAAATAATTTGTCGTTTTTCTCTTTGTGGATTATTTTGTTTAGGTATATTTTGGTAAACCAAGTTTCTATGACTTTGTGCATTTTGTTTTTTCGCTTGGGCGTGTATTAGTTTTAGACATAAGTTTTCTCCTGTGTTTTTAGTGCTTTATGAAATTAAACCGTATTTTTATTTAACTTGGGTATGAAATGAGTATTTTTATATATCAGGGAAAGTTTATACTAGAAATATGTTTAAAAAGTGGCAAAGATAGGGAGAGAATGAGAGAAAGAATGAGGTGATAAATAAGGTGATAAATGAGAGAAAGAATGAGTATAAAGGCTATAAGGATTTGTGTTAAGGATAGCGTTAAGATGAGATTTGAATGCGTAGAATGCAAGATAGGGAAGAATGGGAGATGGGGTATAAAGGGGGTGATAAATGAGGGGATAAATGATGAAAATTATTCAATGAAATGTAGCGGATAAAGAAGGGGAATAAATGAGGTGATAAAGGGTGAGAAGAATACTTTTCTATTTCAGGGGCTAAAAATACTTTAGGTTAGGTACAAAAATGGCAATATTATTAACGAAATTAATGAATGTTAGGTATAAAAATTTTTTGGGTGTATTTTTTAAAAAAAGACAAATCGCAATAAGCTATGTTATAAAGTCCCTAAAAATAGGCATTCTTTACTTTAGGGTAGGTATAAAAATGTCATTGCTTAAGGCTAGACTTTTTAATGCTTAATTAAAACTATTTTTGTCTTTTTGTGGGTTTGGATTTGGAGTATTTTTTAATTGAAAAATTTACAAAAATTTTAGAGTAAAGATAGGTAAAAAAATAAAAATAAAAATAAAAATAAAAAATGATAGATAAAAAAAACAAAAAAATAAATCAAAATAAATATAGTTTTGCTGTAATTTTCTCTTTGAATTTTTGCTCGTGAAAAGTACAAGATAATTTTTTTATTTTTTTAATCATATAAAAAACAATATTTTTATATGAAAATTCACAGAAAAAAAGATAAAATTTTAATACTAATTTTAATTAATTTTATTTTAAGTCTAAAATATATAGAGATAAAAGTAGTATAAAAAATACACTATTAAAAAAATACTTATTTTTTTACTTGTTTTTAATTGATTTTTATATCTAAAATATTTTTTCTCATAAAAACATGATTACTCGTTTATATAGATAGACTTTTCAAGCTTTCTTTCCACTTCTTTTTTCTTTTTTTCAATTGCTTCATCAAATCCTTTAAGCACTGAAAATGGAGCAAACTGTGCCGCTCTTTTTTCTAATGGCATAAGAGGATATTTTGTAGATTTTTTGTATTTAATATTAATAATATCATCTTGGTTATTAGGCATTGTGTCCTCCTATTTGCGAATTAATTTTTAAGCCATTTTCAAGACTCGAGGCTTTAAAAATAGATTTTTTTCCATATTTGTGAACAATCGTGAGTCTAGCTTTTTGTAATTTCTCTTCTTTTATAAAATTTTTATTTTCCTTCTGTTCTAAGTCAGTAAAAAGACTGGGTTCTTTAATTTTTTTATCGTGTCATTTTTTACAACATTATTAAGAGTAAGACTTATTTTTCTAATTAAAAAATCAGCATTAACTATTAAATCAAACAATTCTAAACCTTTATTGCAAATAGTTTCCAAGGAAGAGCTGTGGTAATCCAAATTGATTGTTGAATGTGCATTTTTTGGAATAGATCTTCCATAGGAATCTTTGCTCATTGGACCATTGTAGCTTTGTACCTTTTCTAAGCTTTCTTTATCATATTGTACATCTAAAATGATTTGATTGCATGTTAAATTTTGCTCAATTAGCTCAAGAACCATATGATCGACGATTTCTTTAAGCATATCTCTAGCTTTTTTAAAACTATAAGGTTTAGGCAAAACCTTAGCCATTACCTTAGAGATATGTTTGCTTTTATATTCTTTAATAGCTTGTGCATTGTACAGCTTTCAAACCCCCAAGCATGATCGATTAATAACTCAGCATTTACTCCAAAAATTTGATAAAGTTTATCCTCGTTATTAAGAGAGTATCTTGCTAAATCTCCCATATTGTTAATGCCTATGCTTTTTAGTTTTGTTGCATATCCTTTGCCTATACGCCAAAAATCATTTATGGGCGTGTGTTGCCATAATTTTCTTCTATAAAGCATTTCATCCAAATACCCTATGCAAAGTCCATCTTTATTAATATTTTGTTTTTTGGCTAATATATCCATTGCAATTTTTGCTAAGTAAAGATTTGTTCCTATTCCCGCAGTTGCTGTTATTTGAGTTGTTTTTAAAATTTTAAATAATATGTTTTCAATGAGTTTGTCAGCAGATAGCTTATAATGTTTGATATAAGGAGTTAAATCAATAAATACTTCATCAATGGAGTAAATATGAATGTCTTTTGGATCAAAATACTTTAAATAAATACTGTAGATTTTAGAACTATAGTCTATATATGTTGACATCCTAGGTTTTGCGACAATGTAATCAAGCTCTAAATTGGGATTATTTATTAGTTCAAGATGATTGTATGATTTTGCACTGAAATATTTAGCAATTTTTAAGCGCTCGTAATTGATTGTTTTTACTTTTTGTATTAACTCAAATAGTCTTAATCTGCCTGATATATTATAAGATCTTAATGCGGGAGATACCGCAAGACATATTGTTTTTTCGGTTCTACTTTCATCCGCAACTACAAGATTGGTATTTAGAGGATCTAATTTTCTTAAAATGCATTCAACAGAAGCATAAAATGACTTAAGATCTATAGCTGCATATTTTTGCGTATTATCCATATTTTCACATTTGTATATAATAATTATTTTTTAATTGTATAAAAAGAATTTTAATAGACTAAGATTGTTAATTTTTGGTTCTTGTTTTGGAATTAATCAATAAAACAATCAAGCTTGTAGATTTTTTCATCTAAAAATTTTATCAAAAACCATGCCTTGTTTAAAATTACATAGTATTACTCAATATTATGCTTTTATATATTTAAATCGAGCGAGCAAAGTATACGAAAAGATTTATATCAAGTTTAATTTTAAATGATAAAATTTAAGCTGAAATAATGATAAAGTTTTTTGAAAATGCTGATTGTAATAAAAAGTTACATTAATATAGGCAAATGAAATTTTCTGCTATTTTTTTTAATAATAATTGCTATTGATAAAATAAAAATCTGCCTTATTTTATACATGGAAAAATCTCAAAATCTTTATCACTCATTTCATTTTTCGCTATTTAAGAAAAAATGAAACTGTTATAATAAGGATCTTGCTTTTTATATAAATCATAAACCAAAATACCAATAAATTAAAAAAAGAAAGAGAAAATTAGTTGAAAAACAAATCTTTTAAAAAGACAGGAGAAACAATGAAAAAACTTAGAAAAATATAGAAAAGAAATATTTAAAGATAAAACTTCTGCTTACAGCATTACATAGCATTATGCCAAAAGATATAAAGGAATAAAATGAACGAAGTGCAATTTGACAGCTGGAACGAACGAAAAAAGAGCTTAAACAAAGTAAAATTAATCAGAAAAGTTAGTGTAAAAAAAGATTTATTGGCTTAGCATTGGTTTAAATATTGGTGCTGAAGTTTAAGGTAAAAATGAGTTTTTTACGCGTCCTGTTTTGGTAATAAATAGTTTTTATAATGGCACATTTTTAGGCATACCTTTAAGTTCTAAGACTAAAAACAAAAAAGGCTTTTTATTTCACAAATTTAAGGACAATAAAGGCACTTTACAAGTTGCACTTTTAGGACAAATGAGAGTTTTTGATACTAAAAGGATAAAAACTTACATAGGAAAAATCAATGACAAAGATTTTGAAATGATTAAAAATAAAATAGTAAAAAATATAATAAGCCCTGCACTAAGACAGGGAAACTCAAAAAAATGAGCCAAATCCTTTCATTTCTGAAAAGTAATGAAAAAATTATAACTAAAAAATATTAATCTAAAATAAAGGATTAGCATGACAGAAGAGAAAGAAAATATTATTAAAGAAGTTTGTAAAGAGTTAAACACTACTCAAACTGAATTAGGAAGACAATTAGATGTCTCTGCTTCTACAATAAATACTTGGGCTAGTGGTAAAATTCTAACTTAGTGGATTATATTCTACTGAAGAAATGGGCGTTGGAATGACTGAAACTAGCAATATTATTATCGATATTGAAGCTTGCCAAAACAATACTCATGAAAACAAAAAGAAAGTTGATTTCTCACAAAACTTTTCACAATCAAACGCTACAACTTTTAGCGAAGATGAAAGACAAATTTTGTTATCTTTGGGACTCAAAGTGAAAAATGAAGATGGTTATTATTGAATTGTAAGAAATACCTATGGTTTAAATGAAAAAATCAAGCAATTAGGTTATAGATTTCACTCTGAGAAAAAAAACATGGTGGAAGCAAATTGGAAATGTAGCCTAAGAGCACACATGAAAAATATGTTATAATTTAGGAGTTAAGCATGCAAGGATATGCCATGAAAAAAGAAATTACACTCAATGAGAGCTTTAAAACATTATTGAAAAGTATTTTTTCAGATACTGATCAAGCTAAAAAGCTCATTCAAGCTTTTGAAGAATTTGCTAATGATAGAGCAACAACGCAAAGGCTTAATTTTGGGAATTTAAAGCAAGAAGCCATTGAGCAAATAAGAAATGAGTTGGTTAGCAAGGATTTATTCCAATCTGAGACTAAAGGACTTGAAGCTGAAATCAAACGAATGGAAAGTTCATTAAAACAGCAAGGAATCTATTGGCTAGGAGCTTGTGTTGTTAGCATTGCCACTATAATTTCAAGTGTTTGGGCAATAATGGACTTTATGGTAAAACATTTAAAATAATATTCTCACACTAGAAACAATCTAGTGTAACTTAACCCTAAGGTGGGATATTTTATCCCTTGACTTTTAGCATTTTTTTGTTATAAGATAAGGAGAAAAAAGAAGGATTTTTTCAAAAAAATAGTAATATTTACAAAAATACCCACAAAAGCAATCTTAATATTCATGGAATCTATTGGCATAGGATTGTTTATAAATAGTCTTTATGGTTTACAAACAGGCGATAGTAGAGCTTTTATTATTCTCATCGAAAGTTTGCTAATTTTAACGGTAGTTGCATTATCATCAATCTTTCTTAAAGATTGAACTTTTTTGAAAAAAAGGAGAAAAAATGGATGGTTATAATATAGCTATTTTAATTGGTGCCATCACTTTCGTTTTTGGTACATTGGTTTTAGTAGCTCATTATCTCAATGATAAACACACTAACGAAAGTGAAAACTAAAAACCTTATTGTCTTAGAAATGATTTAAAGATAGACAAAATTAAATCAAAAATTGTAGGCTGTAAAATAAACATTAAAGCAGCAAGAATAATTACATATGTTCTAACTTCTCTTTTAAAACTATCTAGTTTGTTTTCAAGCTTATCAAGTTTAGCACATACTGAATCTTCAGGCTTATCAAGTTTAGCACCTATTGAATATTCAAGCTTATCAAATCTAGTATTCAAAAGATCTATAGTTGGTAATTTAGAAATGGCTTCTTTAAATTCTCTAAAAGATTTGTCTTTTATTTCTTGAGAATTTATTTGACTTTCTTTAGCAAATTCGTTAAGAGCTTTAATGAAATTTTCTTCAGTTTGATCTTTAAAATAGATAGAAAATAAAGCTTTTACACCTTCTGAAATATAATAATTTTTCATATTTATACAACCTTTTTTTAATTATAACATAGCAAATTTAAAAATGCAGTTTTTATAAAAATAAATAGAAATTTGTTTTGATTATATTTTACTCAATATTTTTTATTACATCTATGGTTAGTGAATATAATTAATAATTTTTATAAGGGCGTTTTCTGCTTCTTTGTTTTTATTCTTCTTTTTAAAAGCTACATCACAACACTTTATACTCTAAGCTTTTTAAAAGTACTCAAATAAGATTATCATAATAAATAATAAAAAATCAATTTCTTATTATTTTCATTTTATTTTTTTTCTTTTTTGTTATAATTTATATGTTAAAATAACATATTACAAAGTAAACAATATGGATTTATCTCATTCATATTATTTTAGCTTTTGCAATAGCCGTAGCCATATTTGTTACATTTTATGACTTTGATAAAAAAGATCATCAACATAATATAAAAAAATAATATCCTTAATATTTATAAAAATTAAAAAAAGATTTTAAGTCATTCTAAAAATAAAAATTTATACTATTTTTTAAAGGATTTGCTATGCTATAAAGATATGTAAAAAAGTAAAGTGAGAGAAATTTTAATCAAAGTATTATTTTATAGTATTTTGATGAGATTTTTTTAGAAATCAAAGTGAACTTTTATCTTTACATTTTTTTACATTGTGCTTTACACATTTTTACATTCTTTTTACAAATACTTTACAAAATCTTTTAAACACCTTTAAAAATTAAAGAGTAGTCTTTTTAAAATATCCTACAACGCGTCCGAGTATTTCAAAGTTTTCACCTTCTAAATTAATGGGCTCATACGCTTTGTTATCGCTAAGGAGTTTTAGCTTGGGGCGTTTTTGAAGGCGTTTTACATAAAGCTCATCTTCAATGCGTGTTACACAAATTTCGCCTTCTGCCACTTCTCCTTGCTGGATTAAAAGATAGCAATTTTCAGGAAGTGTTGGTGCCATAGAATCGCCTTGTCCTAAAATCACAGAGAGATTTATAAAAGAGTATAAGCCAAAGCATTCACGCAAAAAACTTTTAGAAAGTCCCAAAGCTTGAGTGCTTTCTTCATCGTTATAAGCGCCACTTCCAGCACTTGCTCTTACATTTTCAAAAAAAGGAATGTTTATCATATCATCGTTTAAGGTTTGAGATTCCAAATTTGTATTAGGAGACGAGTAGGAGACAAAATTTGTCGACTTGGAGACATTACTAGGAGACATATTGAGAGGCAACTTGGAGACATTTTTAAGGTTTGTTTCACTAACGAACATTTTTTCATCACTTACGAACGACTTACGAACATTTTTATCTGTTGACTTACGAACGACTAACGAACTATCATCTTTAAAAAAATAGTCACTATTTATTTTAAGAATCTTAGCTATTCTACCAACTAAAATAACACCAACATCACTTCTACCATATTCATAATTTTGTAAAGTTCTAGCTGTAATACCCAATTCGTTAGCTAATTGCTCTTGAGAATATCCTTGTTCTTCTCTTGCTATGCGAATTTTTTTTCCTATTTCCATAAATTATCCTTGACAATACGAAATTATTTTCGTATAATTACATAACTTTTTTGGTAATGGTAACACAAAAAAGCAAAAATAAAATTAAAAGGCGTAAAATGAATTTTAAGCAAGCAAGCAATCTTTTAAATGGTGTAAAACATTTATTTGAGAGTGAAAATTTTAATGGTAAAGATGAGCTTATTAAGCTTTCTCTTGAGAAGCTAGAGGGATTTTTGGCAAATCAAAAAAGTAAAGAAATTGCTGAAAATGTTAGTAAATGTTTCCTGAAACACGATACTGGGAAAAAAACTTATAAGAGTGCTTTAAAATCTCATACTTTTAAAGGATATAAAGGTCGTCAAATTAAAGAAAGAGTTGAATTATAATCAAAAGGATTTTAGATGAAAAATAAACTTGTAAAAACTATGAGTGCTAAAGGTGTAAAGCTTATGACTTGGGCTAAGGCTAAGGGTCTAAATCATAAAGATATAACTATACTTTATGATTTGTCTAATGGTAGGATTAAGGGTATAAGAGGTAGAGCTAAAGAGCTTAGGATTATGCTAGAAAAAGATGGGTTTAAGGTAGCTTAAATGTGGATAAATGCTAATATTTTTTGTGATAATAATTCTATCGGTTTAAGAAATTTGCAAAAAAAATCAAAAAAAGCTATTGAAAGTAATGAAAAAATTTTGCACATTGATACGAAAATATTTTCGTATAGATACACCCAAGGAAAAGGACGCGGTGGTAAAACCCTTCAAATCTGGTCTAAACCTTTAAATAAGGAAGAAACACAGCTAGTAGAGCAAGGTTTTAACATAGAAGATATAAGCAATACTACTACTATAACTCCTAAAACAACACAAGAAGCTTTAAGCAAAGCATTAAATGATGATGTTTTGCTTAAAAATTCTAAAGCCTTGCAAGTGCAAAACACTGACAAAACCAAACTTAGCGAAAATCAAATACAAATAAACAAAGATAGCTTAAGTCTCTTTGCAAAAGCCAGTTCTAAAAAGCAAAATTTAGCCTTACAAAAAGCTGCTGTGGTTAAAGAATGGCTCCATGCTAAAGGCAAGATAAGCACAAATGATTTTATAAATTACATTAACGCTAAAAAAATCTATGAGTTTAAACTCACACAAAACAAACTCTTTGCTTGGCAAAAAGAATACTTAGCAAACGGACTTGATGCTTTAATAGATAAAAGAGAAAATAAAAAAGATGATGCCATTAGTGCTCTTGGTATAAAAGAGCTTTTTATAAATACCTTACTTGCTCAAAAAGGAAGGCTTAATGCTTCTAATATCCACAGAGTGCTAAATTATGAATTAGCAAAAAATGGCAAGTTAGATTTAAAAGATTTTCTAGGCAAAAAAGATGAATTTATAAGCTATGAGTGTGTTTTAAGAAGTATGAAAAAATACTTAAAAGAAAACAAACTCATAAAAAATATCATCTTGCATGGCGAAGATGGAGCTATAAGCAGACATCTACCAGCACTTGGTGTGAGTAATTGGAAAGTTTCTACTATCAATGAAATCGTAGAAATTGATGCAAGTCCGCTTGATGCTATTTGTAAAGTAGATTTTATCAATGAAACTTATGGGCTAAAAGGCGATGAGTGCTCTTGGCATAAACGCTACACTATAATATCATTAATCGATACTTATAGTGGTGTGGCTAGCTTTTATCTAGGCTTTAGTGAAGATAGTTTAAGCATAGCAAGAGCCATTGCAAAATACATCAGCACTTATGGTGTGCCAAAATGCATACACTCAGATAATGGCAAGGCATTTTTAAGTAAAAATGTCAAAGCTCTTTTAGAGAGATTAAACATTGATTATAAAGCGATGCCAGCTTACAGTGGCTGGAGTAAGCCTTATGTAGAAAATAAATTCAAAGATTTACAAAACTCACTCACTGCAAACTTAGTTGGATACATAGGATCTAATGTTAAAGAAAGACAGGCCATTGAGTTTTTTTATTCTAAAAAAGAAAGAAGACTTAAAAAAGGCTATAAAACTAATCAAAGAAGACTTAAAACACTTGAGTATATGAGAGAGTGCATTGATGATTATAGTGCGTATTTTATGAATAACAAATGGCTTGACCGACTAGGTGCCACTCCAAAAGAAAGTTTTGAAGCAAAGATTAGCGATGCCATTAGTATAGATGAGCTTAGCCTTAGTATGTATTTAGGCGGTGAATTAAAACTTAGAAAGGTGCTAAATAAAGGATTAAGTCTTAATGGCACTCTTTTTTATAATCCAAAATTATACACCCATGAAGAAGTGTTTGTGTGTGAAAATCTTAATAATCAAAATGAAATCTTTTGCTTTGATAAACAAAAAGAACTTATTTGTGTAGCAAACAACTTAGATTTAGAACTTGGAGTAAGCATTGAAGAAGCTAAAGTTGCTAGAAAACTTGTAAATAGAGCCATAAAAGCAAATAAAGACAAAATCGATGAGCAAAGAATGATTTTAGAAAAGAATATGGAAAAGTATTTAGCTCTTGGCAAGGAAAAACTAGAAAAAGTCAAAGCTCCAAAAACAAAAGCTAGTAACAACGCTAAAAAAGAACTTGAATTTTCAAAAGCCCTTGTTAGCAATGGTGATTTTGAACATTTGAGTACAAAAGTTATAAAAGATACCAAATGCAAAATTCCAAAATGGGAAAATGCTGCCAAAAAGGCAGGGTATTAAAAGTCTTTAAAAGCTTTTAAAGTCTATTTAACACGCTTTGAAAGTTTTTAAAAGCTTTTAAAAAAGCTTAAAAACAAAAGGATTTATATGCAAGAACTAAGCAAAGAATTAGAATGCTTTTTAGAGCAAAGCGGTATGAAGCCAAGTGCATTGGCAAGAGCGATTGGTGCGAGTGCTTCTTTAATCTCACAGATTAAAAGTGCAAGCTATAAAGGTGATGTGGCTTTATGGAGTAAAAAGATAAGAGATTTTATCGCTAATCACAAAGATAAGCAAAATGAAAAACCTAAAAAAGAACAACTTTTTAGAAGCCGTGATTTTTCTATGGCTACTTTTGTAATGAGCGAAGCGGTAAATGAAAAAGAAATCGCACTTATTTTTGGAGAAGCAGGAACAGGAAAAACCACTATTATAAACGAGTTTATTAAAACCAGACCACAAAGTATTTTAATAGAGGCAACTTGTCATACAAGTGTGGGTGTAATGCTTGATGAGCTTTTAAATGCTCTTAAAATCGAAGCAAATAGCAACAATGCTTCAAAACTAAAAGCAATTGCAAGATTTTTAAAGACCAATGAAAAGATTTTAATCGTAGATGAAGCCGAATATCTACCACTAAAGGCTTTGGAGGATTTAAGACGCATTGCGGATTTTGCTAGAGTGCCTCTTATTTTAGTAGGAACTGAGATTTTATACAAAAACCTAATGGGTAAAAACAAAGAGCTTAAACAACTTTACTCAAGGATTTGTGGTAAATGGATGATGAGAGGACTTAGCAAGGAAGAAAGTGATGAGTTTTTTGGCAAGGGCTATTTTAAATTTAGCAATGGTAATTTTAGAAGCTCTGCAAAGCTTTTAAAAAAGGCCTTAAGACTTGCAGAACTTGAAGAGTGCGAAATCAATGATGAGTTATTAACTAGTGCAAGCGAGATGGTTATATTATGAGTTTTGAAGAGATAGCTAAAGAACTTAATCTTAGCGTGACACGCGTTCATCAAATCTAT
>NZ_MJXM01000089.1:0-2857 GCF_001762775.1 Campylobacter sp. BCW_6464
AAACCACAAAATTACATCTTAATTTTAATAAAATAGAGAATCTAAGGAGATAACCCATGACATATATATTACTTCTTATTATAATTTCTACTATTCTTTCTTATCTTATATTAAAATTTATTTATAAAATCATCTTTAAATCTACAAAAAGCGTTTCAAAGTTTTTAGTCTTTCTTGGAAGTATAGGCTTAATTATCTTTTATTATACTCCTTATTCTTATTATTTAGAGCCTAGTTATTGGCAATTTAGGAATATGTGTAAGTTAAATGAACTTCCTAAAGTATAATAAGATTCTAGGGTATTTTGGATTAAGTTTGGATACATTAGATTGGGAGGAGCTGAATAGAAGAGCTTATAAAATAAGTAAAGAATAGCAATTCTATTTGCAAAATTTTAGAGAATATGCAACATATATAGGAGAAATAAAAAAGACTAGATATGATATAATGGCTATTCTGTATAGCAATAAAAAACTTATCTCTAAAGATAACATTTACTTGATACTTGGAATACAAGACGTTACAATTTAGAGTAAGAATCTGTGGCTAGTTATAATATTGAGTGGATAGAGATAGAAGAATATTGCAGTTTGTACTTCAATACAAAGGAGCAAAAATGGACAATAAAGGATTAATCACTAAATTACGAGACAATGCAGAACTTCCTTGGGCAGCCTATGGATATTTTCATTTAGCTAATGAAAGTTATAAGCCAGAGGAAAATAGTAAGGATTGGAAAAGATTAAAATATTTTAGAGATATTAAAGAAGATACAACCCAATCTGTATTCCCCGCCCTAATTGATATTCTCAACATAGAATACAAATATTTTAAAGATGAAAAAACAGGAAAGCTAAAAATGGCTTCTTTGATGATGAGTTATTTAGTGGCGACTTCTCCCAACTCCAAGCCAAACAATTCTTTTCTCGCTATGATTTATTAAAACATTGTCCTAATACAAATTCAGGCTTTTCTGCTACTTTGTTTGGAGAAAAAAGAAAACAAATTGATAGTAAAACAAAAGAAGAAGGCTATACCAGTGAATATGGCTATATCAATTATATTTTAGCCATTAGAGGAACAGAAATGAGTTCCTTTAAAGATTTGTTTGTAGCTGATGCTTCTTTAACCATAGGCTCTATACCTAAAGCCCAATATGATGATATGCTAAACTTTTATGAAACTTGTATTAAAGATTATCCACAAATCAAAGAAAAAGATTCTCTTACTATTACAGGACACTCTCTTGGAGGCTGTCTTGCACAACTCTTTGCTTTAAGTATCTGTGATGATAGGAATAGAAACAATATCAAAGCTTTATATACTTATAATGCACCTGGAGCTAGAAAGATAGCACCTCCTTATGATTATATAGTAAAACTCTTTATATTTCACATAAAGAACAACAAGAAAGATTTATAAAAGAAGAAATAGAAAATATAGCAAATAGAGCAAGAGATTTAGGCAAAGATAATATTTTCTTAGAAAGTAAGATACGAGAGATATTACACAAGATAATCCAAGAAAAACAAAGTCAATACTATGGGATAACAATGAGTCTTTCTACTCATACAACAATGATGACACTTGATATTAATGCCATTCCTATCTTAGCAGATATTGCACCATATTATAGACAACTTGCTTATAATTATTGGCAACATTTTAAAGAAGATAGGAGAACACCTCAAAATTTTGAACTTAAAGGAGATGAAAGATATATATACAAACTCTCAATTCAAGATTCTATCTTTCATTGTGAATCAAGTAATAATGAATATAAAAATGAATGGTATATCGGCTCTCCTATATCAAAACTAGGGATTAAGCTAGGATTACATCAAGACAATCAATATAGCGATACAACACTGCTTCATACAATCAATACAAGCTCTGGAGTAACAGGGGAGCACTCCATAATCCCCCTAACTCAAACTCTTTACTTCTACTCCTATCTTTTAGAATTAGATGCTAACTATAACAAAGTCAAAGATAAAAGCCTTAGTGAGTGTATAGAGTATCTTAATCATTTTATGAAAAATATTCAAATTTATACAGAAACTTTTGTGTTAAAAAATAATGCTATTAATAATAAAAATTTCGCTCTTAAAAATGGACCTCTTGGACTTTTTAGAAGTTCTCCAGAAAAAATCAATCATTTTGAATATTTTCTTTCATTAATAGCCACCATAATGCAAGAAACAAATGGTATTTTAGAAGAGCTTGGAGATAATTATTATACAAGTTATAAAACTCCTACCATTAGTCAAACAAAAATCATAGATTTTATTTTAAAGGCACAAGAAAAAGAAAAATACATTTTAATTCTTGATAAAAATGATTTTAATAAATACAGAAAAGATTGTTCCTTTATTAATAATCAAGAAAATTTAGCTCATAAAATTGCCATTGGGGAATTTAGAATTTTTATTGTGGTTTATAAAGATATGAAATGTCTTAAAAATATTAATAATATAACAAAAATATATGGATATAATTCAAAAAGTTATAAAATAAAAGATCAAATTTGGGATGAGCAATATTTAGGTGGAGTTTGTAAAATATCACAAGCTTTGTATTTTAATGGAAAAGCTAAAATAGGTATTATTTAGGAAAATTATGATAGGTAAAGACTTTTTATATTCTATTCATAAAGATAAAAAAAGTATTTATTTGTTTTGTGAAAATAAAAGCATCATTGATTGTCAAAGTATTTATGATGAACTTTATAAATTAGAAGCAACGACAGATTTTACTTTTGAAGAACTTCAAAACTATCAAGCTTATATCTTCCTAAACTCCACTCTCCTTACAGGATCAAATGAACTTCCTAATAATCCTTTTTACTTTGGAGAAT
>NZ_MJXM01000089.1:2907-5096 GCF_001762775.1 Campylobacter sp. BCW_6464
TTAGATCAAGATAATACTATAAAACAAGATACACCTAGTTATTATTTTTCTCCTAAAGATGAATTCAAATGCAAATCATAAAGGATAAAATAATATATGAAAACAAGCCAAATATATGAAACTTTATAAATATGCTAGAATGTGCTGGACTAGGTATTCTATAAATTTAAATGAGAACATGCTTAAGGAATTTCTAAAAAATATAAAAACAATAGGATGAAATAATGGATGAAGAACTTTTTTGGGAAAACATTGTTCCAGTAGGACATATTAATGAAGAAACTTTAAAGAGCCAAATTTATATTAATAATATAAATTTTAGCACTTTGCAATATGATGAAACAGTTTTACCTACAGAATTAGAGTGTTGTTATAATGAATTTAAATACTATCAAAAAAGCAATAATGAAATAGCAACACTAGGTTGGGCTATTAGCTATCAACTTCAAGTATTGTGGCAAAATAGCCCTAAGATAGATACAATACAAAATTATCATCTCCCCGTAAAACAAAATAAGCCTAATAATCCCCAAGCAGAACAAAGACTAAAAGAAATACAAAATTTCTTACAAAGTAAAGGTATAGAACCCCTTATTTTACATTATACCCCTTATCCAAACAACACACAAACCCAAGAGATGAAAAGACTAAGGCAAAATTCAGAGCGTTTTTCTCGCCATATAGATAATAAAACAAATGAAGTAAGAGAAGAAAGGCGTTCTATTAAATTTTACACTACGCTAGATTGGGATAAGTTTTATTCTCATTTTCCTATAATAAAAAGACTAAGTAAAAAATTTCATACAAAAGAAGACATATACACTCAAAATTTTACAAAGCAAATAGAAATAATCTTACAAAAAACTCATAATATTTTGATATTAAAAAATTTGCCTCAAGGAGAATATAAATTTGATTTTGCTATCGATATAAAAGAAAATCGAAGCGATAAAAATGAAGAATCTTATATCATCATTAAAGAAAATGATGAAATTTCAAAAGATTATAAACGCATTTTAGACTGTAAGCCCTATGAGCTTGATACTTTAAATTGTCAATATATAGGTGTGGGTGATGATGAGTTTTTCAGACAAATTCGGGAAAATTTACAAGTAAATATCGCAAAGCAATTTGATACAGAATTTTCTCTTACTTGGTTTATTAAAACATATTTAAGAACGCAACCATTGACAATGAGCACTATGTTAGGTTATGATACATCGGAGATTGGGGAACAAACTTATGATGAACTCATGCAAGATCTATCTCTTTATGCTTGTAGTGGTAAATTTTCTTTTAATTTTGTTCCTTCGAAATTAAGCATTAAAAAAGAAATTCAAGGAGATAGAGAAAAGGTATCATACCGCGTTGATGAAATGCTTGTTTATGTTTATGATAGCTTTGATTTTTTAGATCAAGGACATGAATTTGATGATAAGGGAAATTTTATCAAGCTAGGACAACCTGTTGGAGCTTGGGATTTTAATGAAAAGAGTTTTAGTATTTGGGGTTCTACAAGACAGATGGAAACTTATAAACCAAAGAAATATTTATTTTTTATACCACAAATAACCTTTGCTGATATTCTACAATCCCCAAAAACCAAGCAATACTATCTTTACAATCAAGATTACCAAGACTATCAAAAATTCACTCCTTATGGTTTGGACTTTAAACTTTATAGCAAGGATTTTATCGCTAAACTTGATTTTAAAGATAAAGCTTATAATGTGCTTTATAATACAGGAGTTTAAATGGGAGAAGATATTACATTTTCTATTTTTTGGGGTTTATTTGGATTTATTCTTGCTTTTACTAATATAAAATTTTATCTTACAACTTTAAGTGTTCTTATTGCCTTTTCTATTTTAAATTATTGGATGAGAATTAACATAAAAGAATTTGTAAAATCTTATTTTTTAGTATATTTTATTATCTTTTTTATGGCTATTGTTATCATATTTTATCTTACCTATGGTATTGAAACTTCTAGGGATCTTGCATTACTTAGCTCTCTAGAAGCTAAAGAATTGTCACCGCAAGAATATAAAGCATATAATTATTTTGGATTTTTGACTTGTATAACTATGTTTTTTTTTACAATCACATTTTTTATACTTCCTTGTTTATTGCAAGCTTATTTATTTAAATGTTATAGCACAGAAGAAAAACGCAAAAAATTAAGTTGG